>JBGKDM010000256.1:0-40917 GCA_042954165.1 Synechococcus sp. | reverse complement strand
GTGATCACACCGCGGTTGTTGCGGCCCTTACGGCGGTGTTTGGCCACCACCAGGGAGCGTTCCGGCTTGCGGCCGGTGACTTCGTTGAAGTCGGTGACCACCCGGGTGCGGGTACCGGGGGTATAGGGGCGGAATGTACGGATTGCCATGACGTTTCAGACCCCTCAGGACTCAGGGAAGAGTTGGATGGAGTTGCCTTCGGCCAGGCGGACCACGGCCTTCTTCACCTGGGCGCGTTTGCCGGCGAAGCGTCCGACGCGGCGGGCGCGGCGGGGAGGATTCATGGTGCTGATGCCTGTGACCTTGACATCGAAGAGTTGCTCAATCGCAGCTTTGATGTCGGGCTTGGCGGCGCGGGGATCCACCTCGAAGGTGTACTGGTTCTGTTCCAGTGCGCGTGTGGCCTTTTCGGTGATCAGCGGGCGGCGGATCACATCGGCCAGTCGTCCGGTGAAGCGCTCAGTCATCGCCGTAGACCTCCTGAATCGTTGCGAGTGCGGTTTCACCCATCACCAGGCTGTTGGCGTTGAGCAGATCAAAGACGTTCAGCTGATCTGCGGAAATCAGCTTCACCTTCTCGAGGTTGCGCACCGAGCGACGCACGACATCCGAGGGATTGCTGAGGATGATCAGCACCTTGGTGTCAGCGGCGATGCCGAGACGGCCCAGAGCATCGGTGATCTCACGGGTCTTGGGAGCTTCAAGGCTTGCGCCGAAGTCCTTCACCACCACCAGATCCTCAACACGTGCCATCAGGGCAGTGCGAAGGGCAAGGCGACGCTCCTTGCGGTTCATCGCAAGGTTGTAGGTGCGGGGTTTCGGTCCGAAGACGATGCCGCCACCGGGACGCAGGGGGGTGCGAATCGAACCCTGGCGTGCACGGCCCGTGCCTTTCTGTTTGTAGGGCTTGCGGCCACCACCGCGCACCTCGGCACGGGTGAGGGTGCTGGCCGTTCCCTGACGGCTGTGGGCCTGCTGACGCAGAACGGCCCGATGCATCAGATCGTTGGCGGTGGTCTCCTTGGCCACCTTCAGGTCAAGGCTGGCGTTACCAGCTTCCTTGCCCTGCCAGTCGCGGATTACACAAGTTGCCATCACTTACCTCCATTGGCAGGCTTGGCACCCACCCGGTTGGCCGGACGGATGTTGAGCAGGGAGCCAGGCTTCCCGGGGACTGAACCCTTCACCACAAGAAGGTTGCGCTCGCTGTCCACCTTCACGATGGTGAGGCCGCGTGTGGTGATTTTCTTGCCGCCGTAACGGCCGGCCATCCGCTTGCCGGGATAGATCCGACCGGGAGTGGTGCCGGCGCCGGTGGATCCAGGTTCGCGATGGTTCTTCGAACCGTGGGTCATCGGACCCCGGCTGAAGCCATGGCGCTTCTGGTAGCCAGAGAAGCCGCGGCCCATGCTGTCGCCGCTGACATCAACTTTCTGGCCTGCTTCGAAGTCACCGACGGTGACCGCATGACCCAGCTCGAAACCGCTGACGTCGTCAACGCGGTATTCGCTGAGGTGCCGCAGCAGTTCCTCGCCGGACTTGGCAAGGTGGCCTTTGGCGGGCTTGTTGATCAGTTTTTCGCGGGTGTCGCCAAAACCGATCTGGACGGCGCTGTAGCCGTCGGTTTCATTTGTCTTGAGCTGAGTGATGCGGCAAGGGCCCGCCTCGATCAGGGTGACCGGGACGGCTTTGCCTTGCTCGTCGAAGAACTGGGACATTCCCAGTTTCTTCCCAAGGATGCCGATGGACATGGGGAGGTAAGAACGCCAGCGTGGACAGCCTCCAGAGGGATCCGGAAGCGAGAGTGCTGATCGTGTTGACGCAGTCGTGACCTGTGTTCACCGGCTTCGTGCCGGAAACGCGGGATTGGCTAGCGAGCGAATCAGCTGGCTGGGACTTGTCCGCGGGTGGCGGGCAGTTTCCCGGCAGATGACGCTTTGATGGCGTCACTGCTCTGGCCTTGGGATCCGGCGCTACCGCCGGACCTGCATCGCGTTCTGGAGGCCCGGCTAGCGGACGGGCACAGAAACACGAAGCAAACAAAAACACTACACCAGCGCGTGCTGCCCTTCCTTTAAAGGCGCTTTGACTGCCAGACTCCTGCGCAGTTGACCGGTTCCCATGCCATTGCTTCTCTCCGGCCGGGGATTCCGTCGCGAGCTAGAAGCCGCCGGCTGCATGGCCATTCACGTACCTCTTGAAGGCGGAGCTGAAACCCGCCTGCTGAGGCGACTCAGGGCTGCTGGTTACAACACCCAGCTCACATCAGCTCGTGGTCTGGGTGATGTGGAGGTGTCTCTGTTTGAGAAGCACGGAATCCGGCCGCCCCATCTTGGCCACCAGAGCGTTGGCCGTGGTGCCGCAGTCGGTGAGGTCCAGGAGGTCATGCCGCTCCTCGGCGAGCGCCTGCTTGGCGACAAACCCGTGGTTCTCTGGCTGCTGGAGGGGCAGGTTCTGTCCCGTTCCGAGTTGCTGTCACTCTGTGAACTCTGCCGTCGAGAACCACGGCTGAAGGTGGTCGTTGAGATGGGTGGTTCCCGATCCCTTCGCTGGCAACCAATGGTTGTCCATCTGGGAGCCTGATCGGGTTTCCGATGGTCACCGGGCGTGCCGAGCTCGCACTCAGGGGTGGCTCCTGGGTGAAGCTCATCTGCGGCGCCAGCAATCAGGACCTGCCGTCCATCTCCGATCTCTGCGCTCTCTACGCCTGCGCTGGGGTCCATTGCGTTGATGTGGCTGCCGATCCCGCGGTTGTCCGTGCTGCCCGCCTGGGCCTGTCATGGGCGGCGGCGCGCGGAGCTCCAGCGGTCTGGCTGATGGTGAGCATCAGTGATGGCCGTGATGCTCATTTTCGAAAGGCACAGTTCGACCCCAGGTGCTGCCCACCGGATTGCGCCCGTCCCTGCGAGCGGGTCTGTCCGGCCGACGCCATTCCGTCACACCCCGACGCGGTGGGAGTTGATCTCTCCCGCTGTTACGGGTGTGGCCGCTGCCTGCCGGCCTGTCCTCTCAACCTGATTCAGGCATCTGATCACCTGCAGACCCGTGATTCCCTGGCGTCCCTGCTGCGGGACCTGAGACCCGATGCTGTCGAGGTCCACACCTCACCGGGCCGGGCGCAGGAGTTTGCCGACACCATTGCATCGCTGATGCAGGCGTCGATCCCGCTCCAGCGTCTGTCTGTGAGTTGCGGGATGGAAGGTCACGCCCTTTCGTCGGATGCCCTGGCGCGGGAGCTGTGGCAGCGTCACGCCGTGCTTCGTCGCCATCGGCTTCGCCCTCTCTGGCAGCTCGACGGTCGGCCGATGAGTGGTGATGTCGGCCGGGGAACGGCCCGTGCCGCTGTCCACCTCTGGCAGCAGTTGCGTCCCCTTGCTCCTCCCGGTCCACTGCAGCTGGCGGGTGGCACCAATGCCGGCACGCGGTCGGTTCTTCAGACACTGGATCTGTCGCCGGAGGTTGGCCCGGCAGGGATCGCCTTCGGAGGTCAGGCGAGGGCGCTGGTGCAGCCCTGGTTGCAGGGCGCGATGGAACGGGGGCAGACGTTGACGGCATGGCCAGAAGGCTGGACTGCGGCTCTCGCGCAGGCCCGGGCCCTTGTGCATCCCTGGGCGCGGACCCAGGCACCCTCCCATCCCTGCTAAAAGGCGGTCAGAGATTGCGGGCTGCCGAAGGGGCGATGACCACAGAGCGCATCACCGATGATCTCGACCGACTGCTGATGCTGCTCCCAGGAGTCGTGCAGCAAGCTCTGACGACAGATGAAAGCAGGCATCAGCTCCTGGAAGTGGTGCTCGACCTTGGGCGGCTGCCTGAGGCTCGATACCCGGGGCGATCGGTGTCGCTCGGCGAGACGATCGTCAGCCGCGAGCAGCTGCAGGCCATGGTGGAGCGCCTGGGTCAGTTCGGTGCCGATAACCGTGCCGGAATCGAGCGGACCCTGCATCGCATCAGTGCCATCCGGAACCGGCGGGCCGAGGTGGTGGGCCTCACCTGTCGCGTCGGTCGTGCGGTCTTCGGAACCGTGGCGATCGTGCGTGATCTCCTTGACCGTGGGGACTCGCTTCTGTTGATGGGGCGCCCCGGCGTTGGCAAGACAACGGCTCTGCGTGAGATCGCGCGCGTGCTGGCCGATGAGCTGGGTAAGCGCGTGGTGGTCATCGACACCAGCAATGAGATCGCCGGGGATGGCGATATCCCCCATCCTGCGATCGGGCGTGCGCGGCGCATGCAGGTGGCCCGACCCGAACTGCAGCATCAGGTGATGATCGAGGCGGTGGAGAACCACATGCCTGAGGTGATCGTGATCGATGAGATCGGCACTGAGCTTGAGGCCCAGGCGGCGCGCACGATCGCTGAACGGGGCGTGATGCTGGTCGCGACAGCCCATGGCAACGCCCTAGCCAACCTGATCAAGAACCCAACGCTCTGCGATCTGGTTGGCGGGATCGAGTCGGTCACCCTCGGTGACGATGAGGCCAGGCGACGGCGCAGTCAGAAGACGGTGCTGGAGCGCGCTGCAGAACCCACGTTCCCTTTGGCGGTTGAGATGCACCAGCGTCATCGCTGGGCCGTGCATCCCGACGTCGGTGCCACTGTGGATCTGCTGCTCCGTGGGCATCAGCCGCGCGCACAGCTGCGTGAACTGGGCGCCGATGGTCAGGTGCGTCTGGTCGATGCCGAGCCTGAGGCGGCTGGAGCACGCCGGCCCCGGCCGCCTCAGGCCCCGGCGTCACTCGGTGCCCCGGCAGTCCAGGACCTTCTGCCCATGCTGGCTTCGGTGTCCTTGCCGGACCCTCAGGCGTCATCTCCTGTTCCATCCGCGTCCGATCGGACCGATGCCGATGCCGATGACGATCAGCAGTCCGCACCCTTTCAAGGCCTGCAGATTCTGTGCTGCGGTCTTTCCCCCCAGCTTGTCGAGGAGGCCGCGCGACGTCACGACTGGCCGGTCCGTGTTGTTGAGTCGCTCGATGATGCCGATGTCCTCCTCAGCGCCCGACAGGGGCTCGGGCGCGAGCCAGGCCTGCGTCGTCAGGCCAAGGAGGCCAGGGTCCCCATCCTGGTGATCAAGACCGACACCCTGGGCCAGGTGGAGCGGGCGCTGGAGCGCCTCCTCGAACGTCGACAGGACGAGACCTCCTCGTCTGAGGTCGTTGATCGTTCGGACGCCTTCGCCGCATTGGAGGAGTGCCGCCTTGCGGTCGAGCAGGTCGTCGTTCCCCATGGGCGACCTGTTGAGTTGCTGCCGCGCACGGAGGACGTGCGACGCATGCAGGCGGATCTCGTCGGTCGTTATCGCCTTCGCAGCGACGTCTTCGGTCAGGCGGATCAGAGGCGCCTGCGGGTGTTTCCCCCCTGATGCCTTTCACAAGATCCGGGCCATGGATTGACGAAGGTCACTCCATTGTGGGTAACTATTCAGGCACCAATCAGCAGTCCCTCGGGCAGGCCGATTGAGCGCGTTGGGCCGTCGCCAAGTGGTAAGGCAGCGGGTTTTGGTCCCGCCATTCCTAGGTTCGAATCCTAGCGGCCCAGTTCTGAACTCCCCCATTGTCGCAACGACGACCACTGCTTGTCTTCGACTTTGACGGCGTCATCGTCGATGGCATGGAGGAGTACTGGTGGAGCGCCAGCGTCGCCAGTTCAAGGCTGATGCAACAGTCCGCCCCCTCTGGTGAAGGGGGACTACAGGTTCCGGCAATGTTCCGGCGGTTGCGTCCCTGGATTCACCACGGATGGGAAATGGTTCTGATCGCCGCGCTTCTGCGCGATCCGGCGAAACCGCTGCTTGAGCAGGACCTGGAAGACTTCGTTGCCGACTACCAGGCGCGTTGCGAAACCGAGCTTCGGCGCCGGGGCTGGTCCGCTCCCCAGCTCCAGGCCGTCCTTGAGGCCGTCCGTCGTGAAGCGGTTCAGCGGGATCGTGCGGCCTGGTTGGCCCGCCATCGACCCTTTCCCGGGGTGCCTGAACGGTTGTCCAGGCTGCAGAGTGAGGGGGCTGACTGGGCTGTGCTGACGACCAAGGGTCGTGACTTCACGGCTGAGATTCTGGATGGACTGGAGCTGATTCCATCCCTGTTGTTCGGGCATGAGGCCGGCCCCAAGACCGACGTGCTTCGCCGCCTTGGGGCTGAGCACTGTCTGGCTGGCTTCGTTGAGGATCGTCGTCCAACCCTTGAGGCCGTCAGGGGCACGCCGGGGCTCGAAGCGCTGCGGTGTTACCTGGCCTCCTGGGGGTATCTGCGCCCTGGGGATCACCGTGGGCTCCCGGAGGGGATTGCCCTGCTGGATGACGCGCGCTTTGCCTCCCCCTTGGCGGACTGGCCCTGATTCGTTAACGTACATCTGTACTACATGGGACGCGTGGCCGTGTCCTGGGCACTGAAACCTCTGTTCAGTGACTGCCGGTTCCGAAGCAGCGCTTTCTGCTCCGTCCTGGTCGGCAACCTGAACCCACTGTCCGCCCTCTAACTTTTACTGCCATGCCAGTTGACGTGAAATCTGCCCAGTCCTCCGGAAGTGCCCCTCGCCCCGGCGAGCGCGACAAGGCTCTCAATCTCGTGCTCGGTCAGATCGAGCGCAATTTCGGCAAGGGCTCAATCATGCGTCTCGGCGATGCGTCGCGGATGCGGGTTGAGACGATTTCAACCGGAGCCCTGACCCTGGATCTGGCCCTTGGGGGTGGTTACCCCAAAGGTCGTGTCGTTGAGGTCTACGGGCCTGAGAGCTCCGGTAAAACCACGCTCACGCTGCATGCCATTGCCGAGGTCCAGCGCCGCGGCGGTGTAGCGGCGTTCGTCGATGCCGAGCATGCCCTTGATCCTGTCTATGCCGCGTCCCTTGGCGTCGACATCGAGAACCTTCTGGTGTCTCAGCCCGACACCGGCGAGATGGCGCTGGAGATTGTTGATCAGCTCGTTCGCTCCGCGGCGGTTGACATCGTGGTGGTTGACTCCGTTGCGGCGCTCACGCCCCGCGCGGAAATCGAAGGGGAGATGGGCGATCTTGCGGTGGGCAGTCAGGCCCGTCTGATGAGTCAGGCGATGCGCAAGATCACCGGCAACATCGGAAAATCCGGCTGCACGGTGATTTTCCTGAACCAGTTGCGCCTCAAGATCGGTGTGACCTATGGCAACCCCGAAACCACCACCGGTGGTAACGCCTTGAAGTTCTACGCCTCAGTGCGTCTCGACATCCGCCGGATCCAGACTCTCAAGCGTGGTACGGAGGAGTACGGGATCCGGGCCAAGGTGAAGGTGGCCAAGAACAAGGTTGCTCCTCCATTCCGGATCGCTGAATTCGACATCCTGTTCGGCCGTGGCATCAGCACCCTCGGGTGTCTGCTCGATCTCGCCGAGGAAACCGGGGTGGTGATCCGTAAAGGGGCCTGGTACAGCTACGAGGGTGACAACATCGGTCAGGGCCGGGACAACACGATTGGCTGGCTTGAGCAGAATTCCGAGGCCAAGGAGGCGATTGAGGCTCTGGTGCGTCAGAAGCTCACCGAGGGCTCGGAGGTGACGTCCAATTCGATGCGACCACTCGCTGCTGCAGCTCGCAGCGCTGCCAGTAAGGGGAGCAGTGCGGCCAAGGAGTCGGCAGGAGCTGACTCGCAAAAAGCGGCGGAGGGCAAGATGCCGTCGGCGGCAGCCTGAGGGCTTTGCCGCATGGGCTGAATGCCAACCAGGTCGGATCAGCGAGGCAGAGCGGCGCTCTCGCTGATCCGAGTCTCAGACCCATCAAGCTGCTGGTCGTCGGCTGCCACAGGGTTCAGGTCCTGGAGGTACTGAGACATGCGCTGCAGTTCCTGAATCGCCTCAGCTCCTTCGAGCTTCACGAGCTCGCGTCCATTGCGTGATTCCACCCAGCTGATGCCGAAGTCGGACACCAGGAATCGCACCATGTGCTGATCTCCCAGGTCGGCGACAAACGACGCACCATGGCCTTCTCTGCCGTCATCGCACACGTAGCAAGTGGCTGTGAGCCCTCGCTTTTTGAGGCTGCTGGCCAGGGCTTGCAGGCTCATCACCAGGTCGTGGACAACGGCTCGGTATTGCTGGGCCAGGCGCTGAAACATGGGAGCAGACCGAGAGTCCCAAGAATCTTAAATCTTTTCTTTAGGATTTGTGATCTTGGTGTGTGACTGCTGATGGAGCGGTTGCAGCTTGTCTCAGCGTCATCTCAGGCTCGATCCTGGCCGATGGTCAGGGCATGTCCGCAAGCGTCCACCAGCCTGCGGCGGGCCCGATGAATCGGATGACCACCCAGAACACCACCAGCCCCCCAATCCCGATCCAGGCCCCTCTCGTGGTGACGGCCATGAACTGATTCGTCTGCTGTTTAGTGAGTGGCAGCCAGCTCACCACGCGTTCCGCGGAACCGCTGGCAGGTTTGGGCTGCCGTGGGGGAAGGCCCTGGCTGGCGCGGCGGCGTGCTTCTCCCATGCGGAACTGTCGTCGATCGGCCGATCACCTTAGGTCGGTTTACTGGGGGAGAAGGCGTTGCAGTGGTGTCCAGGGCTGCAGGGCTGACAGGACGTGTTCGCCCCAGCTCCGGGCCCGAACCCGTCCGTCCAGGATGGCGAGGCGACCGCCGCTGCGTCGAAGGGGGGCGACAGCAGGAGCCAGCTGGCTGAGGGCTTCCGGTAGTAAAAGATCGCGGAACCAGTCGCGCCCCTGGCGTTTGAGAGCGTCCACCCTTGCTGCCGTCAGCGGTGTCTCGAGGCTGGCCAGTGGCAGCATCGCGATGATCAGCTGCTCGGGAAGGGGGAGTCGGTCCTGATGCGCGAGCCACCAGGACCAGCTGCAGCAGATCACGCCGTTGCTGTCTGGCCCGGTGCTCTCATGCAGCACGCGACTGCCGAACTCGCCGGCCAGTTCGCTGGTGAGTTTCTGGCGCATGCTGCTGTCGTTGAGAAGCAGCACCGTGACGCCCGTCCTTCCCAGAATCAGGCGTCGCGACTGATCAAGAAGATGCTCGGCAAACACTTCGGTGTTGGGGAGGGGCTGTCGCCTGGGGGCGAAGAGCGGGAGTGGTTCGAGCATCGATGGCTCGCGCAGGTGCACCTGCACGTCCAACGCAATGCCAGCAGCCGTGAGTTCCTGCGGCAGGTGGTCGGAGGCTCCGTCTGTGCTGATCAGCAGAGCCGGCTGGCCACCCAACAGCGCCCCCAGCGGCTGAATCGGTTCGAGCACGTCCAGGTGCCAGTCCCACTGAAGGAGGCGATGGTCGAGGGCGGCCCAGCTGACCCAGTGGTCGGGGTCAGCAGCGACGACGTCGTCCCATGGTTGCGGCAGGGGGCCAAGGAGTCGGAGTAGGTCACGCAGCGCCACGAGCTCACTGCCGTCGAGTCGAACGTGGGCATCGCTGCACGTGGCTTGTGCGAACAGGCGCGTGCTCAGGCGCTGGTGCAAGTCCAACAGGCCGGCATCGGCGCAGGGATGCGCGAGGCGCAGTTGTTCCCATTCTCTTGGTCCCACCTGGAGAGATAGACATTGGCGCAGTTGCTGGCCGAACCGCTCCGCCTCCGGAATCACCAGGTGATGATCAGGGGTCAGCAGTCCCTGCTGGTGAGCACGCAGCACTCCCTCTGTCGTGAGGACCCAGAGTTGATCACCTGCCGGAGGTGTTGACTCTGTCCAGCAGGCGAGAGACAGTCCCGCCTCCTTTAATCGCTCACGCTCACATTTGAGCAGCCGTCTCTGCAGGGGCTCCTCGATCACGAGGACCACGTGCCTGCTCTGCAGGCAGAGCGGCACCAGCAGTCCCAGCCACCAATGCTCCTGGCTCCCAGGTTCCAGTTGCAGGAGTGCGCGATCGCGCCGTCTCAGCCCGCGGGCCACCAGGCGGCTGAAGGTGAGATGGTGCGGCCAGGTGGAATGATCCCGCTGCAGCAGGTTCTTGAGCTGCTGATGGGCGGTCGCTTCCAGCATCGGCTGAGCCTAAGGGCATCCCCCGCGTGGGTTGGTTCATGGCTGACGGTCGATCAACATGAGGGCACTTGCACAGACGGGGATGGGGATACGGCGTGATGACGTCGGTGATGTGCCATTGCCTGTCACGGTGGGTCTGGCGGGCCTCGGCCTGATCGGTGGTTCGCTCGGGCTGGATCTTCAGGCTCTGGGCTGTGAGGTTCGCGGTGTGGCGCACCGGACGATCACGGCTGATCGAGCCCTTGAGCGCGGCTTGGTGCAGTCCGTCAGCACCGACCCCGGGATTCTCCAGGGATGTGACCTTGTCGTGCTAGCCCTTCCTCTCAAGCAACTCCTCAATCCGGATCCGGCACTGGTGGAGGCTCTCCCCCCTGATGCGGTCGTCACCGATGTCGGCTCGGTGAAGGGTGAGGTGCTGACGCGC
Source organism: Synechococcus sp. (assembly GCA_042954165.1). Taxonomy (GTDB): domain Bacteria; phylum Cyanobacteriota; class Cyanobacteriia; order PCC-6307; family Cyanobiaceae; genus Synechococcus_C. Next base: position 30,558 of record JBGKDM010000256.1, on the reverse strand, counting down.
TGGCGATCGCTTCACCCACGTTTTGTGGCCAGCCATCCCATGGCCGGAACGGCCCAGGCCGGCGTTGAGGCCGGCGTCCGCCATCTGTTTCAGGGGCGTCCCTGGGTTGCCACGCCAGAGGCGGAGACCGAACCGGCTGCTCTGGCCTGTGTGGAGGCGGTGGCCAGGGCCTTGGGGAGCCATTGGCTGGTTGCGGACGCGCAGCGCCATGACCAGGCAGTGGCATTGATCTCCCATGTTCCGGTGCTGGTGAGCGCGGCGTTGCTGGATGCCGTGGGGTCGGAGAGGGATCCGTCCGTCCTGGCGCTGGCCCGCGCCCTAGCCTCCAGCGGCTTTGCAGACACCACCCGTGTCGGTGGGGGGAATCCGGCACTGGGCACGGCCATGGCGGCGCACAACACCGCGGCCGTGCTGCGTGGCCTGGCCGCGTATCGCTGGAGCCTCGAGCAATTGGAGGAAGCGATTCTTGAGTCCAACTGGGACCAGCTGGAACGGGTCCTGGGCCATACCCGGTCACTGCGCCCTGACTTCCTCTGACAGGAGCCGAGGGGCTCCACTACATGCTTTGGCCTCACGCACGCCTCAGGCAACCCTGAGGGTCGTTCCTCGCATCGCCATCAGCTGCTGACAGGCCATCAGGGCCGAGAGGCTGACACCAGCCGTGCCCTCCCCGGGGTAGATGGAGTCTCCACACAGCCACAGGCCCGGCAGCGGGGTGCGACTGGACAAACCAAAGGGGCCGAAACGCGTTGGATGCTGACCCAGGCCGCCGACAATTCCCTGGGGGCGACCTGTCCAGTGGGCAAACGCTCTCGGGGTCGACAGTTCGAGGTGCAGCCAGGCCTCGTCGGGGAGCCCGAGCCACGCGTCCAGTGTGCGGCGCATGGCAGCCAGGGTGGCTGTTTTGCGCGTCTGGTGTTCCGGCTCAGGGAGATCCGCCCATTGGCTGGGGTCGGTGAACACGCTGGCGATCACGGTGGCCTGGCCGCGCGGGGCACGACCGTCTCCATCGCGGCTGATTGAGACGAACAGAGACCCGGGATCGTCACCGTCCCGCTGCAGATGGGCAGGGCAATCCAATGGCAGATGGCGACGGTCCACTGCGCCGTAGAGCACCAGGGCGCCGCTGGGTGCCTCAAGGTCGCGGATGCGACGCCGGTACCCATCCGGAAGACGACTGCGTTGATGGGCTGTAGCGGGCATCAGCTTGGGGAGGCACTGGGGAGGCAGGCTGCAGATCACGTCCTGGGTCTGCCAGGACACACTCCTGCCACCCGCTGCTTCGGATGTGACTGTCCAGCCACCGTCGCGGCAGGGCTCCAGCCGCGTCACTCTCTGGCGGAGTTCCAACCTGCCTCCGTCGCGCGTCATCGCCCTGCCGAGCAGATCGCTGAGGACCTGCATGGATCCCTCGAGGTGCCAGAGCCCCAGCGGAGCCTGCACCATCTGAAGCACCGTTGCCCCGTAGAGCGCGGCGGTGCGTTCCGTTGGCTCCTGGGAATACAGGCGCAGCTGCAGATCCAGAAACCGCCGCAATCGCGTGTTGTCTGCGCAGCCACAAAGCTGGAGCAGGTCGCTGACGCTCAGCAAGGCGAATGGGGCGGTGGCCAGGGTGCCGAGGCCAACGGCCTGCAAGGTCCGTTGCAGGTCCCAGCCTGTCCTGACAGGAAGCACTGGGTGTTGGTCGGCAAAGGCCCAGTTGCTGCGATGCAGCCAGGCACAGAGAGCCCAGAACCGTTCGCTGCCTGGGAACTGCAGCCGTCGTTCCCGTTGCCAGCGTTCCGGGTCATGCCAGATCGGAATCGGGGCGCTGCCATCAGCCAGGTCCACAACGCAGCCGGGATCCAGCTGTTGCGCATCGGGGAGGGGGAGGTCCAGATGCCGGAAGATGCGGGCATGGCTTCCCCCCGGCTCGAAACCGGCGACCTGGGTTGCACCAACGTCGAAGGTGTAGGGACCGCGTCGAAAGGTGCCGGCGCAACCTCCCAGCTGGTGATGGGCCTCCAGCAGGGTGACGGCAAGGCCTTCTCTGGCCAGCAGTGCACCGGCGGTGAGACCGGCGATGCCTCCGCCGATCACAATGACGTCCCGATCAGCCTTCATCCGGGCATGCTGGCAGCGCAGGCTTCGGACTTGTGGATGCTGGACGCTCTTCGATCCGCTCTTGATGGCGCCGGGGTCCTTCTGCAGGGCACCCATCTGGCCAGCTGTCAGGCACTGGGCGGAGGTTGCAGTCAGCAGGCCTGGAAGCTGACCCTCAGTGATGGTCGGCATCTGTTTGCCAAACAGGGCAAAGCCGACATGCTTCAGGCCGAACAGCGGGGCTTGGCCGCTCTGCATGCCATGGCTGATCCAGCCGATCTGGTTGTGCCTGAACCCCTGGAACTGCTCCCGACAGCCAGTGACTCTGCGCTGTTGCTGCTTCCCTGGCTGGACCTGGTCGGCAGCAATCAGGCGTCCCTCGGGCGCGGTCTGGCGCGGTTGCATCGCGAGTCCGCAGCCAGGGGGCAAGGGGGGTTCGGCTGGGACACTGACGGCTTCATCGGCCTGGGTCCGCAGCCCGCCGGCTGGCGGCATGGTTGGGGGGAGGCGTTCGTCGATCTCCGGTTACGCCCCCAGTTGCGTCTGGCCCGGGGCTGGGGTTTCCAAGGGGATGCCGACACCGCCTGGCTGGAGGCCCTCAGCGCGCTGCTCGATCAGCATCATCCTTGCCCCTCACTGGTTCACGGCGATCTGTGGGGGGGGAATGCCGGTGTGTCAGCGGATGGCCGCGGCGTGATCCTGGACCCTGCGTGCTGGTGGGCTGACCGGGAAGTTGATCTCGCCATGACCCACCTGTTCGGGGGATTCTCGAGGTCGTTCTATGACGCCTACATGCAGGAATGGCCCCTCGATCCGGGAGCCTCCGAGCGGATTGCGATCTACAACCTGTACCACCTGCTCAACCACGCCAATCTGTTCGGCGGAGGGTATCAACGGCAAAGCGTCGAGGCCATCCGCCAACTGCAACGTCGGTTGGGCTGAATTCAGCCGAGGTATTCCTTACGAAGCGTCTGAACCTGGGTCAGAAGTGCCGTGCGCTTGTCGCTGGTGGTGAGGTTCTTCCAGCTCCACTGACCGACGACCACGACACCGAGCAGTTCGAGCAGGCCGGGGACCACAGGCAGCAGATTGATGGTGTCGAGAATGCCCTTGATCAGGATCTGCGCCACGATCACCGCAGCGAAAATACCGACAACCTTGCCGATGCGGCCCACCTGGCTCCAGTCGACCTGATCGAGGGTTTCGTTCACTTTCCCGAGCACTTCGCTGTAGCGCTCGGTGAAATTGACGCTTTCAGCGGAGTCGCCAGCAGGGGTGGCGTCGGCTGTTACGGGCTCTTTGACCGCAGTGCTGTCCTCAATCATGAACGTGTGTTGCAAGCCAGATGTGGATTGAGCGTATCGGTCAACCGGCCAGGACGCCATGGCTGCTGACGTTCGATGCCGATGTGCTGATGGTTTTGGACCGCACGCTCCGTGCCGTGCATCCCCAGGAGGGCTGCGGGCTTCTGATCGGTCATCGGCATGTGGATGGTTGGTGCCTTCGCACGGTCTGGCCCTGTTGCAATGTCTGGACAGCCGGCCTGGATGCGCTGCCTGAATCAAGGGGCCAGGCTTCGAGTGGGTCGATGGAGCTGTCACGCTGCACGCGATTTCTGGTCGATGCGCGTGAGCAATTGCATGCACAGCGCTGGGCCCGGGCGCGCGGGTTATCTGTGATCGGAAGCGCCCATTCCCATCCAGCTGGTGATGCCGTGCCGTCAAGAACGGATCGACGTTGGGTGCGGGAACCGGGGCTGATGATGATCCTCGGCGCTGATCAGTCCATCCGCGCCTGGTGGCTGGAACCAGAGGTTCTTCCCAGGACATCGGTGGTGCAAGACACTGGCTGAAGATGCCTTCTGCTTCGCTGTGCCCAGCGACCCTATGGCCGGCCCGGACTCCATGCCGGACCTGACCTCCGAGGAGCGTGCCCGCTATGCGCGCCATCTCACCCTTCCGCAGGTGGGGCTGGAGGGTCAGCGACGCATCAAGGCCGCGTCTGTGCTCTGTATTGGCAGTGGTGGACTCGGCTCACCCCTGCTTCTTTACCTTGCAGCGGCTGGTGTCGGTCGCATCGGCATTGTTGATTTCGATGTGGTGGATGCCTCCAACCTGCAGCGACAGGTGATCCATGGCAGCAACACCGTTGGACAGACGAAAACGGCGTCGGCCCAGGCGCGCCTGCGTGATCTGAATCCCCATTGCCACGTGGAGACGCACAATCTCCGCCTCACCGCCGACAACGCCCTGACTCTTGTCGCGGCCTACGACCTGATCTGCGATGGCACGGACAACTTCCCGAGTCGCTACCTGATCAATGATGCCTGCAGCCTCCTCGGTAAGCCGTTTGTGTATGGCTCGGTGCAGGGGTTTGAGGGCCAGGTGAGTGTCTTCAATCTGACGACTTCGAGTCCGAACTACAGAGACCTCGTGCCTGAGCCGCCTCCTCCTGGTCTGATTCCGTCCTGCGCTGAGGGCGGCGTGCTCGGGGTGATGCCGGGACTGATCGGCGTGCTTCAGGCGACTGAGGCGATCAAGGTGATCACAGGTATCGGGAAGCCCCTTGATGGGCGGTTGCTGCTGGTGGACGGGTTGACGATGCGCTTCCGGGAGTTGCGTCTTGCTCCGATCCCAGGCAGGGCTGCAGTGGAGGAACTGATTGACTATGAGGCGTTCTGTGGCGTGTCGGACGCCCATTCAGAGGATCCAGTTGCCATGGACAGCATCAGCGTTGTCGAACTCAAGCATCGGCTGGATGCAGGGGAGCCGCTGGCGCTTGTCGATGTCCGCAATCCGCCGGAGGCCGAGGTGGCGGTCATCCCTGGTGCGGAGCTGATTCCGCTCTCCACCATCGAGAGTGGGGAGGCGCTTGAGCGGATTCGCGCACTCGCATCCGAGGCAACGCTCATCGTGCACTGCAAGCTTGGCGGCCGCTCCGCCAAGGCGGTTCAACTGCTGCAGAACCATGGAATCGCTGCCGTCAATGTGAGCGGAGGGATTGATGCCTGGTCACGGGAGGTTGATCCCTCCGTCCCCCGGTACTGAAAGGCCCCGGCAGCGACGCCAGTGCTTGCAGCCCCTCAGTAATCCACGCCCCGCTTCAGGTCGACTCCCTGTTCGGCGTAGTGCTTGTGGCACACCATCTCGGAGTAAACACTGGCGAGGTCGAAGTAGGCCGGAGGGTTCTTGCAACGTCCGGTGATGATGACCTCTGTTTCAGCTGGTTTGCGGAGCAAGGTCTGCATGATCGGCTCCACGGGAAGCAGTTCCAGATCCACGCTGGGATTGAGTTCGTCGAGGATCACGGTCTTGTAGAGCCCGCTTGAGATGGCGGCCCTGGCAATCTCCCAGGCCCGCTCCGCTTCCACGTAGTCGATCGGTTCCTGCTGGCCCCGCCAGACGATCGCATCACGGCCTGATCGCAGGTGATCGACCAGATGGGGGTAGCTCTCGCGTAAGGCTGCGATGGCGGCATCTTCGGTGTATCCGCTTCCACCCTTGAGCCATTGCAGGATCAGCACACGATGGCTTTTGTCCTGGCTGATGCCCCTGCCGATGGCCTGCAGTGCCTTCCCCAGGGCACTGGTTGATTTCCCTTTGCCTTCGCCGGTGTAGATCTCAATGGCACCCTGGGCATCGAAGCGCAGGCTGTCCTCATTTGGATCAGGCCGCCGGTGTGCGCGCATTTCCGAATGCAGATCCGCCATCTGAACCAGAGAGCGTGGGGCGCCCCGACCGGTCACGATGATCTCCATTCCCTCCGGCCTGGCCTGCAGGCTGCTGACCACGTCCTCAATGTCCAGGAGTCCGAGATCCAGAACGGGGTTCAGCTCGTCGAGCACCACCACGGAGTAAAGAGCGCTCGCAATCGCTCCTTTGGCGATATCCCAGCCCCGCTGCGCCTCCTGCCGATCGAACCGGGTGATGTCATCGGCACCGAAATGTTCCCCCCGTCCCGTGCGCACCTGATCAATCAGATGGGGAAACCCCTGCTGAAGGGCCTCGATTGCCGCATCTTCGTCATAAGCGCGGCCCGGCCCCTTGAGAAAACGGAGCAGGAGCACGCGGGTGCGGCGCTGTTCACAGATTCCAAGGCCGATCGTGCGGAGCACGACTCCGAGAGCGGCCTGACTTTTGCCTTTTCCCTCGCCGTCGTAGATGTGGAGTTGACCGTGGCTGCGCTCCCGGCTGTCCGCGGCGGTCACGATGCCGACGGCTGGTCTGCGATTGCCTGCCATGGACCAACCTTGAGCATCCGGAGCTTACCGAGTGCGGGCCGGATCCGGGCGTTTCCGTGGGCGCTCAAACAGCTTTAGCCTGCTGGGACCCGGTTCAGATCATCCGTGCGCGACGTTCGCCTGATGCAGACCGACGCCGAAGGGGAAGGCCGGGTCTTCCGTCTGCTCGAGCCCCTCAGTCAGCTTCAGCATCAGAAACTTGATCGGCTGCGTGCCGTCATGCGAAGCCATGGCCGGGTCTGTGTCGCCTACTCGGGTGGGGTGGACAGTGCTCTGGTGGCCACCATCGCCCAGGAACAACTGGGGGGCCGGGCGACAGCCATCACGGGGGTCTCCCCCGCTCTGGCGCCGCATCTGTTGAAGGAAGCCAGGCTGCAGGCTGTCTGGCTGGGAATCCGTCACCAGGAGGTTCAGACCCAGGAACTTCTTGACCCCTCCTACAGCAGCAATCCCATCGACCGCTGCTACGCCTGCAAGCGGGAATTGCACCGGCACCTGGCCCCCCTCGCCAGTGCCGCTGAGGGTGCGCAGGTGCTGGACGGGGTCAATGCCGATGATCTCAGCGACCATCGCCCCGGCATACAGGCTGCCCGGGAGGCCGGGGTGTGCTCTCCCCTCGCCGATCTTGCGGTCAGCAAGGAGGAGGTCCGGTCGATCTCTCGCGCCCTGGGCCTTCCCTGGTGGGATAAGCCCGCTCAGCCCTGCCTGGCTTCGCGTTTCCCTTACGGAGAAACCATTGATGCGTCGCGTCTTGCCAGGGTTGCTGAGGCGGAAGCCTGGTTGCTTGATCATGGCTTCCCTGAAGTCCGGGTGCGCAGTCAGGGATCGTCGGCGCGGATTGAAGTCCCCGCAGATCAGATCGTGACCCTCTCCCAGCACCCTGATCGCAGCCTTCTGGTGAAGACCTTTCTGAATCTTGGTTTCACGGCCGTGAGTCTTGATCTGGAGGGGCTGATCAGCGGCAAATTGAATCGGGGCTGAGTTGGGCCGGTTTCAACAATTTCCATCCCTTCCTGGGCATGCCTGATCGCAGCCATCAAAAAGCCCCCAGACCCTGATGCGGATTCGGGGGGCTTGGGTGCTTGGGAGGGTGTGGATTCAGACCGCGGCAGCCATCAAGCGAGGATCACGCGGAGCCGTCGCGATGGCAGCCGGTGTTTCGCGCAGGAAGCTCTTCATCTGGTGATGTTGGGCACTGAGGGCGCAACGCAGCACGTCACAGGCCCGCTCGGGCATGGTGTGATCCCCGCAGGTGAACACATCAACGGCGGCATAGCCGCTTTCCGGCCAGGTGTGAATGGAGATGTGGGATTCAGCCAGGAGGGCCAGTCCAGTCACACCCTGCGGTTCGAAGCGGTGGGTGATCAGATTGAGCAGGGTGGCGCCAGCGCTCTTGGCTGCTGTTGTGATGGCGTCCCTGAGGAAGACTTCGTTGTCGAGCTTGTCCTGGTCGCAGTCGTAAAGCTCGAGGATGCAGTGTTTCCCCACCATGTCGGTGGCACTGGGTGTGGTGGAACTGAGGGCCGAAGTGGTGTCTCCGCCGCCCCATCCCGGGTTGGGATGCAGGCAAGACAGGTTCTGCTTCATCAGGATGAAGATGAAAAGAGTTTGAAACGTTAGCTCACATTTGCTTCAGGATTCAATGTGCCGGCATCAAGCAGCTGCGAATGACGGCACCACTCGCCCTCGAAGGCATCGAGGTGCGTGGCACTGACCAGGCACTGGTGGTTGTCGCCGACGGCCTCGAGCAGCGTCAGCTGACGCTCGGGATCCAGCTCCGCCAGGACATCGTCGAGCAGGAGCAACGGTGGTTGCCCCCAGAGCTCTCCGACGAGCTCCAGCTCAGCAAGCTTCAGAGCCAGCACCAGAGTTCTCTGCTGCCCTGCTGAGGCAAAGCGCCGCGCTGCAGTGGCATTGAGCTCGAAGCTGATTTCGTCACGATGGGGCCCCACCCGGCAGCTGCCGAGACGTTCCTCGTCGTGGCGTTGCTGTCTGAGCTGCTCTGTGATCGCCAGGCGCCACGTGTCCTCAGCTTCTTCTCCCTCCAGTCGACTGCCTGGCTGATAGCGCAGCCACAGCGCTTCCCTCCCCTGACTGAGGTGGGACTGCCATCGGTTCGCGAGAGGTTGAAGTCTGGCCAGAGCACGGCGGCGGCGGCGATGAATCCGTGTGCTGATCAGGGCCATCTGCAGATCGAAGGTGTCGAGCAGGGCATTCCGCTCCGCTTTCGGCATCAGGCGTCCCTGTCTCCAGAGCTGGGCCCTCTGTCGCAGCAGACGGCCGTACCTGCCCATCAGATCGGCATAAATCGGTTCAAGCTGAAGCACGACCCGATCCAGCCACTGGCGTCGGAGAGCCGGTTCGCCTCGCACCAGGAGAAGATCCAGGGCACTGAAGCCAACGCAGCGCAGAGGACCGATCAGATCGAGCTGACGTCCAAGGGTTTTCCCGTTGCGTCTGGCCTGCCGTCCTCCCCGGCGCCGGAGGTGCAGTTCAAGGGCATCGTCATCAGCGGTTCGCGCCTTGAGAACCGCCTGATTCGCATCCCAGTGGATCAGATCCTGGTCCTGACTGGCCCGGTGGGAACGGAGACTTCCAAGCAGCTCGACGGATTCGAGCAGATTGGATTTACCGACACCATTGCGACCGATCACCAGCAGCCGGGGCGCCTCGATCTCCAGCTGCAGATGGCCGTAATTGCGAAAGCCCTGCAGTTCCAGCTGGAGAAGCTGAATCGGTCCCGGTGCGGCGTGTGGCTAAGGTACCTGCATCGGAGTTCCCTGTGGGGCAACTTCATGCAGCGGCGTCAGCCGGTGTGGGCATGTAGCTCAGTTGGATAGAGCATCAGATTCCGGTTCTGAGGGTCGCAGGTTCGAGTCCTGCCATGCTCGTGTTCAGGCTCTGCCGGTCAACGGAGCCTCAGTCCCATGGCTCTGATGCCACCGGGATCCAGCACGAATCCCTGTTGTTTGAGCGAATGAAGGGCGGTTTTGGGTGCGGCGATTGAGACGCTGCACCCAGGCAGTTCTCGGCGCAGGCCGCTGAGGGCCCGATGGACGAGCACTCCGATCAGGACCTCCTGGTGCGGTCCCGGTCGGGCTGCGAGGTTCCAGAGATTGGCGTTCAAGGCCTGATCGCTGGTGATGCGAACGAAGCCGACCAGGTCTCCCGTGCCGGTCTCCAGGATGCAGAAGTGGGTGAAGCTGTTGTCGAGTGCCTTCTGCCACCGTTCCGGGTCCGGAATCGGTTCCGAACAGGCGGCAAGAAGCTGGTTAATCGCCTCCGCTGAAGGGTTGAGGTCGCGGACCAGCTCAAAGCCCTCCGGCACGGCAGGGGTCGGCGGCTGCTGGCGAAAGGGAAGGAAGACCACTTAACCCGTGTTGCGCATGCCTGCGGCGATGCCGTTAATCGTGAGAAGGGCTCCGCGGAGCAGCTCGCTGCGGCTGTAGGTGCGGCCATCACCCGTTCCGGTGGAGGCTTCGCGCATGGGTGGCTGACGGTTCTGGTCGCGCAGGCGACGCAACAGTGCCACCTGGAGGAACCCCAAGGGCACGATCGTGCGATTGCGCAGATCGACTGAGAGCTGAAGACCTGGATCGCCATCGAGGAGTCGTTCCTGGCCAGTGATGTCCAGGACCAGCTTCAACGTGAGGGCGTGTTCCTTGGCAATCGTCGCGTAGATCCGCTCAAAGGCCTCGCGGTGGTCGGCGCTGCCCAGGCTTGTCACGTAATGCCTGGCCAGTTCGAGGTCAACTTTCGACAGGGTCATCTCCACCTTCGAGATCAGCATCCGGAAGAAGGGCCAGCGCTGATGCAACCGCCGCAGCACGTCGAGTTGCTCAGGATCCGATGCCACTTCCTCCGCCAGTGCGGTGCCGACACCGAACCAGCTTGGAAGCAGGAAACGGCTCTGGGTCCAGCCGAAGACCCAGGGAATGGCCCGGAGGCTCGAGAGGTCCTTGGCACCGGACTTGCGGCGCGCAGGCCGGCTGGAAATCTGAAGCTTGCTGATCTCCTCGATGGGGGTGACCTGCTGGAAGAACGCCACCAGATCAGGGTTGTCGTGCACGAGGGCGCGGTAGTGGGTGCGTGAGCGCGCCGCCAGGCGAGCCATCAGCTCATTCCAGCTCGGCGTTGCATCCAGCTGGTTGGTGACCAAACTGTTCTGCACGACAGCGGTGCTGACGGTTTCGAGGTTGTAGAGCGCCAGTTCCGGAAGGCTGTATTTCGAGGCCAGCACCTCGCCCTGTTCCGTGATCTTGATGCGCCCCTGGAGGGTTCCGCTCGGTTGGGCGAGGATTGCCTGATAGGCGGGTCCACCACCCCGGCCCACCGAACCGCCGCGTCCGTGGAAGAGCCTGAGCGCGACGCCGTGTCGGCTTGCGAGATCCTGCAGGGCGATCTGGGCCTGGTGGATCTCCCAGTTGCTCGAGAGGAAGCCTGAATCCTTGTTGCTGTCGGAATACCCCAGCATCAGCTCCTGCAGGGGCTGCGTCTGCCCTCCGACCCTTGGGAGCAACTGGCGGTAGAGCTCATTCCCGAAAAGCTCTTCCATCACCTCGGGAGCCCGTTGGAGATCCTCCACCGTCTCGAAGAGGGGCACCACAAGCAGGTCGGCATGTTCGGCGGCAGGGTCGACAAGCCCGGCTTCCTTGGCCAGAAGCAGCACCTCCAGGAGGTCGGAGACCGTGTGACTCATCGAGATCACATAGGTGCGGCAGATCCGGCTGCCGAACTCCTCCTGCAGGCGGTGCAGCATCCGGAAGACGGCAATCGTCTCCGCCGTAGCCGTTGACCATTCGACCCCAGGCGGGATCAGCGGGCGGCGGGTCTGCATCTCCTCGAGCAACCAGGCCACTCTCTCGGGTTCATCCATCTCCCCGTAGGCCGTCGGCAAGCGCAGGTAGCGACTCAGCTCATCAAGGGCATCGCTGTGGCGGGTGCTCTCCTGACGAATGTCCAGGCTGGCGAGCGAGAAGCCGAAGATATGGACCTGGGTCAGAAGAGTGTCCAGCGGTTCACAGCTCAGCTCGGTGCTCACCAGGCTGTTGCGGATCAGTTCAAGATCACTGCGGAACTCCTCGACCGACCCGTAGTGGAGAGCCTCACCTCCGGTTGCCAGCGTCGTCTGGGAGACCAGTCCCTCGGGAGGGGTCTGCCACCCGGCCTCTTCGAGTTGCTGGTTGCGTTGCTTCGTGAGCTGCAGGCGCTGAAGCATGTAGCTGAGTTTGAGCCGGTACGGTTCGAGCCGGTACCGGGCTGCCCGCTCCTCGTAGACCTCGGGGAAACGCAGGCGATCCATCTCGAGGGACTCGAGCAGGGGTGCGCTCACCTGGCTCCACTGCATGGAAATGCTGAGCTGATCACGCAGCGCCTGAACAGCCGCGATGTACCGCTCGAGCATCAGCTGCCGCTGGTAGCAGGCTGTCCTCCAGGTGATGCCGGGAGTGACCGAGGGGTTGCCGTCCCGGTCGGAACCAACCCAGGATCCGAAGGTGCAGAATCCCGATGGCGGCAGCCGAACGTCTGGATAGCTGTCTGACAGAGCACTGCTGATCCGGCGCCGCAGCTGGGGCATCGCATCAAACAGCACCTGCTGGAAGTAGTGAAGCGCGTAGTCCACTTCGTCCAGAACAGTGGGCTTGAACTGGTGCAGTTCATCAGTGCGCCACCAGAGGCGGATCTCCTCCTCCAGCTGCAGGCGAAGGCTTGCCCGCTCGCCACTGGTCGGTGCCGGAGAGGCCTGCAGCTGCTGCAACAGCGTGGCCACCCTGCGCTGTTTGTGACGCACGGTGTGACGCACGATCTCAGTCGGATGGGCGGTGAACACCAGGCGGATGTCGAGATCCTGCAGCAGGGACTCCAGATGGGCCGGAGGCACGTTGAGATGGCGCAGCCGCTCGAACAGTTCGCGGAAGGTTGCCGGTTCGGTCTGGCTGGCGAGAGGAGGAGCGAAGGGATTGATCGGCTCCGCGTGCTCCTGGGAGCGGCTCATACTCGCCAGATAGCTGTCTTCCTCGATCCTCTGCTCGAGGATGTTCACCAGCTGGAAATACAGGGAGAAGGCGCGTGCCGCCGCGATGGCCTCGACAAGATCCATCTCGCGGATCAGCTGGGCGACTGCATCGCTGCTGACGGCAGCCCCATCGCTGGCGACAGGGTCGCTGAGCTGCTTCATGCGCAGCAGCCTTTCGGCCTGGTCAGGGGGACATTCGCTCCGAAGAACGGTTTCCCAGAGGTCTTCGACCAGGGCCAGGCGGTGCTGCAGAAGGTGAGCGCCACTCGCATCGGTCGCGGGGAACCTCGACCGGTTGCTCTCTGGGGTCTGGGCAGAGGTCGAGAGCATCGAGGGGAGCGTGGCGTCGTCTGTTGACATGATCATCCCAAAGCGTCCGTCGCTTGACTGTTCATCTGTTCCTGACGCGCCATTTCCGCGATGCCGCTCTGGATCACCGAGGGGATTGAAACCCCGCTCCCATGGGCGTTCAGCCAGCGCATCGCCTGGTTGCCCTTCGACAGCACGGTGCTGATCGGTGCGAGCCTCTCCTGCAGGTTGAGCTCCTCCGCCAGCGGTGTGACGGCCCGGCAGAGGTCCTCGATCCAGACCCGACAGTTGATTGCACGATCGTCCTGCCAGTGGTGGAGCTCCGCATCAAGGCTGGAGCGGGCTGCCGCTGCATCGTTGCTGTCGCAGAGATGCTGGAGCTTGGCAGGGCTGAGGCGACTGATCTGGAAAGGGTCAAGCGCGGCAGGGTCGCGCAGGAGCATCAAGACGCGGAGTTCGAGCAGCGCAGTGATGGCCAGCAGGAGATCGGGGTCGGTGATCAGATCGCAGATGCGCAGCTCAAGACGGTTCAGTGCATGGGGACGATCAGGACCGTTCGGTCGGACCGAGGTCCAGAGATGACGCACGTTGTGCATGCTGCCCTGCCGGAGCTGATCTTCGATCCAGCCCACAAAGTGGGTGTGATCCCTGAAAAGAGGCACGTCGGCCGGTGTGAGGGGAAACTGCAGCCAGCGTTGGGAGTGTGCACCTGTGGTTTGTCCACCCAGAAATGGTGAACTGGCGCTCAGTGCCAGCAGCAGTGCTGCTTCACAGCGGATCAGCCGGAGTGCGGCGAAGAGAGCGCTGCTGTCGGAAATTCCGAGATTGATGTGGACGCTGGCTGTCACCACCCGTGTGCCGTAGGTGGCTTCAATCAGGGAGTGATATGGGTTGAGTGCATCCGAGCGTTCGAACCGTGTGGGATCGCCCAGACTCAAGGTGCTGCCGGGTAGCAGTGTCAGCTCACGGGTCTGAAGCCAGGCACGCAGCTCGCGGCGTGGCTGCAGCAACGCTTCTTTGAGAAGGGTGTAGTCGGCTTCGGGAGCGGTGATGTACTCCAGGTTGCGATGGTCAGGCTCGGTGACGAAACCATCGAGGTCCCTGGCCGCGTCCGTGGAGATCCCGACGTGGTCGCCACTGGTGCGGCCTGTGAACAGCTCGATTTCAAATCCCTTGAGGAGAAGGGGGCTGGTCATGCGGAGGGATCCTCGAGGCAGGCCAGCGCTGTGAGCATCCCCTTGGCCTTGTTCAACGTTTCCTGGTATTCGGCGTCGGGCTTCGAGTCGGCAACGACACCCGCACCGGCCTGAACCTGGATCCGGCATCCACCCCCGGGACTCGGTTGCACCACCATGGTGCGAATAGTGATGGCGGTGTTCAGGGCCCCACCGAGATCCACGGATCCATACACCCCTGAATACGGACCGCGGGCATCGGGCTCCAGCTCATGGATCAACTGCATGGCGCGGATTTTTGGCGCGCCGCTGACCGTCCCCGCAGGGAATGAGGCCATGAGCAGATCCCAGACGTCATGGTCGGCAGCCAGGCGACCCTCCACCTGGCTCACGATGTGCATCACATGGGAATACCGCTCAATCACCATCAGGTCCTTGACCTCGACAGATCCCGGCTGACAGACCCTGCCGAGATCGTTGCGACCCAGGTCCACAAGCATCACGTGCTCGGCACGCTCCTTGGGGTCTGCAAGCAGATCTGCTTCGAGGTTCCGATCCTCCAGTTCCGAGTGGCCGCGGGGACGGGTGCCGGCAATCGGTCGCAGGCTTGCCTTGATCCCTCCCGGCACCGGATCGGCCTTCACCATCACTTCGGGGCTTGAGCCGATCAGCTGCCAGTCCCCAAAGTCGAAGAACGCCATGTACGGCGATGGATTCACCATGCGGAGACTGCGATACAGCTCCAACGGTTTCTGGGGAACCTCGGTTTCCAGTCGCTGACTCAATACCAGCTGGAAGACATCGCCGGCCGCGATGTGCTCACGTCCACGCTCCACAGCAGCCTCGAAGTCATCGCGACTCCGGTTGCTGGTGGTGCGTGGGGTGGATTGCCCCGTCGGGCTCCAGCGCAGTGGTCGGATCCCAGGCAGGGGGGCTGCCATGCGCTCCTCCAGTCGGGCAATCCTGGCCATGGCATCGTCCCAGGCCTGCTCCGGAGTCTGCCCGCTGTCCTCAGTGAGATCGGCGTAGGCCACGGCTGTGATCAGCCGCTTCGCCTGATCAAAGATCAGGATGCTGTCCATGAGCATCCACACACCGTCCGGCGGTGCTCCCGCTGGAGCGTCATGGGTGGGAACTGACGGTTCGATCCAACGGATGAGTTCGTAGCTCCAGATTCCGAACAGCTGGCCGATCGGTGGCAGTCCGGGCAGGCTCCCAGGCCTGTAGGGGGTCAGGGACGAACGCAGAACATCGAAGGGATTCCCAGTCAGCCGGTCGTTCCGGCCATCTCTCCAGCAGCGTTCAATGCGGTCGTCGCGGGCCGTCAGTGTCCATAAAGGGTCACAGGCGATAACGCTGTATCTGCCGAGGGTTTCTCCACCCTCGACGGATTCGAGCAACACCCCGGGAGGTCGGCCCTCTCCCACCTTGAGCCATGTGGTGAGTGGGGTCTCCAGATCTGCTGGCCAGCTGTGTGCCACGGGAATGAACGTGGCACCAGAGGAAGCAGCCTCAAGGAAGGCGGCGCGGTCGGGGCTGAGCATTGGGGGATTGTCGCAGCCCTGACCGACGATTGTCGACGGAATCAGGCGTCGAAGGTGTTCCTGCCGCTGAACTTGATGTTGGCGGGGTTGGTGTTCTGACCGATGCGTCGGGCGTTGTGGCCCACCATCTGACGACCTTCGTTCACTTTCTCGGGGAAAACGCCATCACTGGGATGGAGGAATTCGGTGTCGCCACCGGGGAAGATCCGGTAGATCTTGTAGTCCTCGATCCGGGGCTTGAACTTGGTGCGGAGCTGGGTGCCAAGGGCGAGGCACTGTTCCTTACGGGCGAAATACATGATGTTTTCGCCCTGATTCATCATCGCTGCACCACCAGTGGGCAGTTCGAATGCCTGAGCAGAACCGCTGGTCCAGGTGATGGCGTACTTCTCTTCCGTCTCCGCGGCGTTCAGAAGTCCACCGGTGCTTCCGATGAACTGGGGGAGCTGACCGTTCAACGCCGTTGCTGTCATGGCTGTCCTCGGAAAAATCGGCATGCCGTTACGGCTGGAAAGTAGCACCGTGATTCGGCCCTGATCCCGCTTCCCGTCAGCAAGCTTCACACCCGTCAACATTCAGCGGCCACAGGGAAGAACACCGTGAGGCCCCGGTCGCGCTGCTGAATCAAGCGGCCGCCAAGGCTTGCCAACAGGCGTCGGGTTGCTCCCTGGCTCAGCTGGAGGCTGCCCGTAGCGGGGTTCCAGCTCAGCACCGGCCCCAGCTCCGCTGTGCGCTCTCTCTGGTGCTGGGTGGTGTGGTCGGCCTGCACCTGGCTGCGCAGGTGGAGTTTCAGGCGTGAACCGGCCGGACGCAGCTGCAGGTTCAACTGCGCGCCTGCCGGCAAGCCGCGGCTGCTGCGATCAATCAGGCCTCCCAGCATGGGTTCCAGTCGCCCGGCGTCACTGAGCACGGCTGGAAGGTTGGGGGTGAGATCGAGATGCAGTTCAACACCACGGCGCTGCAGCTTCGCTTCCCATCCCGGGGCGAGCTCCAGAAGCATGGCCCCCAGGTCGGTGCGTGCCAGATCTCCGGAGGGGGTGGGTTGACGCTGCAGTTCCGCAGCATGAAAGATCAGTCCGAACCGATCGATCTGCTCGGTGCATTCGGCGTCGATCTGCTGCAGGCGGCTGACAACCACCTCAGGGAGCTCTTGCCGTCGCAACAGTGAACGGATCAGGGTTCGGATCGTGGCCAGAGGTGTGCGCACCTCGTGGGTGATCGCCTCCAACAGGGAGAGTTCAGCATCGGCCCGCCCATCGATGCTGTCGTCGGGTGAGGCCTGGGTCTGGAGAGTGAGGCTCGGCGCCATGCCGGCCAATCGCTCCGCAAGCCCTGGCCAGAACCGCTGGGAGAACTGCTCGCTGCTCTGCAGTGGGCCGAGATCCCTGATCGCTTCTCTCAGGTGGCTGGCTTGCTCCGGCGCCTGCTCCTGAAGGCGCTGGTCGACCATCGACAGAAGAGCCCCCAAGGTCGCAGGGTCTGAGCGCATCAGCAGTTGCCGCTGATTGCTGGCTCCATGCAGCGCGAGGGCCACCTGACAGGTGGAGGTGATCACGATCAGCAGGGGGTCGAGCCCGTCGGATTCATGCAGTGAGAGCCGCTCGTAGGAGCGTCCTGATCCGGGGACTGGATTGTTGCTGGAGTCACATTGCTCGGGGGGGAGCAGGGATCCCGGTTGCCCTACAGCCCAGTTGAGAGGATCAGGTGTCCAGGCCCACCCCCGCATGGATTGCAGCAGGGCAGGGTCGTAGAGGGCTGGTAACGGTGCAGCAATCCACAGGCCCTGGACCGGCTGGTTTCCCGCGCTGGTCAGTTCCGCCTGGATCGTTTCAAGAGCTGCCCACCAGAGACGGCGGGCAGTCGGATCATCCACCCTGCCGATCTCAAGTCCTTCGGCCATCCGCTTCTGAATGGCTGTCAGTGTGATCGTGCTGGTCACCGCAATTGCTGGGCACGTGCTCGCCTGGCGACCGACAGGCAAAGACCCAGAGCAATGAAGTTCACCACCATCGCTGAGCGTCCATAGCTCATGAAGGGCAGCGGGATGCCGGTGACGGGTCCGAGGCCGATGGTCATGAAGATGTTCACGGCAACTTGGAACATCACCATGGTGGCCACTCCGATCACAACAAGCGACTCGAAATCTCCCCTGGCCTGATTGGCCACTTGGACAAGTCGGCCCATCAGCAGAACAAATCCGATCACCACGAGCACGGTGCCGATGTAGCCGGTCTCTTCCCCCAGGGCGCTGAAAATGAAGTCCGTGTGCTGCTCGGGAATGAAGCGCAGCTTGGTGAGCTGGCCCTGCAGCAATCCTGTGCCGAACCACCCCCCTGAGCCAATGCCGACGGTGCTCTGCAGGAGGTGGTATCCCCCGCCGAGGGGATCCTGGGTGGGGTCGAGAAACAGCATCAAGCGATCTCGCTGGTAATCCTTGAGGCCGTGCATCCACAGCCAAGGGGTCACAGCCGCTGTACCGGCCTGAATGCCCCCTGCCACTGACGCTGCCATCCGACGCCATGGCAGTGAGCGATGGGCGATCAGCATCATCAGCGGAATCCACAGGGCCAATCCCCAAGGGAGAAGTCCCGCCAGCAGCGCTGTGCCGATCGGTGCCAGCAGCAACACCAGCCACTCGAAGGGCATGCCCGACCAATAGAGCATCGTCAGCAACAGGGCGCCGAACACCAGGGATGTCCCGAGATCCGGCTGGA
The DNA here is from genome assembly GCA_042954165.1 of Synechococcus sp. Taxonomy (GTDB): domain Bacteria; phylum Cyanobacteriota; class Cyanobacteriia; order PCC-6307; family Cyanobiaceae; genus Synechococcus_C. Next base: position 12,478 of record JBGKDM010000256.1, on the reverse strand, counting down.
TAAAGACCAAGGCCCATGGCAGCGCGATCACCCCGAGGGGTCGCAGCAGATCCACAGGACGTTCGACAGGAAAGCGGTCAAGAACCGCTGCGAGCAGAAGAATGGCTGAAAGCTTGGCGAATTCCGATGGCTGCACGTTCACACCGGCGATGCTGATCCACCGCTGAGCTCCGAGTGCTGAGGTTCCGATTAGGCGAACCGCAATCAGGCTGATCACGGTGGTGATGTAGATGGGGATCAGCAGAGGTCTGAATCTGTCAAGACGAATCCGAGCGAGAACCAGCGCGATGGCCACGCCGACCCCTGCCGTGATCGGGTGCTGGAACCAGTCGGCGTAATCGGCCTGACGCTGTGTGCTCCAGATGAGCACGCTGGCGACGGCGATCATGGCCAGGGGGATGCCCCAGAGGATCAGCTCGAACACCTGGTCGCGGTCGCGCTGCGAGGCCGGACGCGTGTGAAGACTTCGCCGACGTCGCCTGGGGCCCAGCATCGTCAGGTCGCCGACGTCACAAGGGAATGCACGTCCCGTGCCAGCTGCTGGAAGCTGGCGGCACTGGGCGAGTCGGGTTGGCTGATCACGATCGGTTTGCCTTGGTCTCCACCTGCCGTCACCGGCATTTCGAGGGGGACCTCGGCGAGCAGGGATGTGCCGAATTCATCGGCCAGGCGCTGGCCGCCCCCTTCCCCGAAGATGGCGTATCGCTTGTCCGGTTGATCCGGCGGAACGAAGGCGCTCATGTTTTCCACCACCCCGAACACGGGAATGGACATCTGACGGAACATGGCCAGCCCCCGCCTTGCGTCCTGAAGGGCGACCTGCTGCGGGGTCGTCACAATCACGACCCCAGCCATGGGAACGGCTTGGGCCAGTGACAGTTGGGCATCGCCCGTGCCTGGGGGAAGGTCGACAACAAGAACATCTCGTTCCCCCCAGGTGACCTGGTAGAGAAACTGGCGGATGATCCCGTTCAGCATCGGGCCACGCCAGATCACCGGTTGATCGTCGTCGATCAGCAGGCCCATGGACACCATGGCCACGCCACAGCTCTCAATCGGGCTCATGCGCTGCTCGCTGCCACTTCCCTGCACCTCAGGGGTGCGGTCTGCCACTCCGAGCATGGTCGGTGCGTTCGGACCGTAGATGTCGGCATCCAGCAGGCCAACCCGCAGGCCCTGGCTGGCCAGTGCACAGGCCAGATTCACGGCCACGGTGCTCTTGCCGACGCCCCCCTTGCCACTGCTGACGGCGATGACGTGGCGCACACCGGGGATGGCCTGCCGCTCGGCAACCTGCCCATGACCTGCCTGACCGATTCCTCCCTGGGCTTGACCGTTCTGGGTCGATGCCGGACTGCCGAGTTCGATCTGAACATCGTCAATGCCGTTCAGCTCGAGCAGGCAGGCGCGACTTTCCTGGGCGATCCGTTCGCGCTGACCCTGGGCAAAGTTGGGCAGGTTGAGGCGGATGACGGCCCGAGGTGGTGCCACTCGGATCTGATCGATCCAGCCGAGATCCACGGCTGAGCGTCCGGTCCCGGCATCCAGAATCGATGTCAACGCTGTGATCGCCTGCTCTGCGGTGGCCATGGAACCCTTCCGATGGCCGGATCCTAGGGGTGAGATCCCATGACAGTCCTTCACGTGCTCTTGTCGGGAGAGCCCCCGGGCTGAAAAGGTTCCATGCATTGCCCTCGGGATCCATCCATGGTTCGTTCACTGCTCAGGCGCCTGAAGGGGAAGGCCTCCATCGCCTCCAGTGCAGCGTCCGGAACGACTGCAGCTGCTGCCATCTCGCCACCCCCCGCCCAATCCAGGGAACGTGCCCGGGCCTTGGTGATGGGCCTGCAGGATCACATCTGCTCCGGCCTGGAGCAACTCGATGGCGTTGGTCGTTTTGAGGAGGAGAGCTGGGATCGTCCTGAGGGAGGTGGTGGCCGTTCACGGGTGATGCGTGAGGGGCGCATCTTCGAGCAGGGCGGGGTCAACTTCTCGGAGGTGCACGGCCAGGAGCTGCCTCCGTCCATCCTCAAGCAGCGGCCTGAAGCCAAGGGGCATCCCTGGTTTGCCACCGGGACGTCCATGGTTCTGCATCCACGCAATCCCTACGTCCCCACGGTTCATCTGAACTACCGCTACTTCGAGGCGGGGCCGGTGTGGTGGTTCGGCGGTGGGGCTGATCTGACGCCCTTTTACCCGTTCCTGGACGATGCCCGTCATTTCCATCGCACCCACAAGGACGCCTGCGATTCGGTCAGCACTGACCTCTACCCAGTGTTCAAGCCCTGGTGTGACGAATATTTCTTCCTGAAGCACCGCAACGAAACCCGTGGGATCGGCGGAATTTTCTACGACTATCAGGATGGGAACGGCCAGCTCTACAAGGGGCAGAATCCCGGCGGCCCAGCCGCATCCGTGGCGCAGGCCACAGGTTCAAGACCGTTGAACTGGGAGCAGCTTCACGATCTTGCGAAAGCCTGTGGCGAGGGCTTTCTGCCTGCCTATACGCCGATTGTCGAAAAACGCCATCCTCTGTCTTATGGCGAACGTGAGCGGCAGTTTCAGCTGTATCGCCGCGGTCGTTACGTGGAGTTCAATCTGGTCTGGGACAGGGGCACGATTTTCGGACTGCAGACCAATGGACGCACGGAATCAATCCTGATGTCCCTGCCTCCGCTGGCGCGTTGGGAATACGGCTACCAGGCTGAGGCTGGCTCCCGGGAAGCTCTGTTGACGGATCTGTTCACGCGTCCTCAGAACTGGTTTGATGATCCTTCACTCGAGGATCGCTGCCGCCCCCATCAGGCTCTGAACTGATCAGCGGGCAACTGCTGCCGGTGGCATGCCTCTGAGGATGGCATCCGTGATCCGTCGGGCAATCGCATGCACGGTTGCCTGGCGTGAGCCGATCGAACGCAGGCGTCGCTCGAGATCGCCTTCCAGCTTGCCGATTTCGAGAATCGTGATTCCTCGCCGCGGTGCACCCAGGCCACCTCGGAAGTTGATCGGGTAACGCCCGAAACTGTTGGCCAGGCTTTCGTCAATGGCGTTAGGCCTGCGGTGGATGGCAGGGATGACGCCGGATCCATAGCCATCGGGTCCATAGGCGTCGAAGTGAATCTCGAGGGCATAACCACCGCGCTTCGCATGCAGTTTGCCCTTGGACCAGTTGGTGGTCGGATGATCTCCGTTGGCGATGGTGAGGCTTGGCGGTGTGTACGCCGTGATGTTCAGGCCGCGGCCGATTCCCTCTCGCACCAGGGCGTCGCGCACCTGAAGATTCCAGAACAGCTCATCCCGCATGCGCGGGTCCATGGGGCTGGCCCCGTAGTGATCGACAGCGGCCCCTGAGGTGCCTGAGCCGTTCATGTTCTGCGAATCGGCATGTCCTGCCAAAACCAGAATGGGAAGGTGCTGTGACACGGCACGGTCACCTCGCCATTGCGCGTTCAGGTTCACCCGCGGGCCAAGCAAGGGATCCACGCTGGGAGGAGCTGGTGCTTCGGCGGCCGTTGCCAAGCCAAGCCCCAGGCTCACAAGGCCGCCGATGACCAGGGCCGATGCCATCGGTCGACGGCTTGCGAGCAGGAGCCAGGATGGCGTCATCGGCTTCAGATGGGGGAGGACAGAAGGGACCCGTCGCTCGCCAGGTCGAGTTCTTCCGCCAGCTCGAGTTCAAGGGCGATGAGCTCGTCGCGATGCGCACGCAGCCGAATGGTGCTTCCGCTGCCGTGGTCGTCCGTGTTCATCAGACGGATCTCCACCCCTTCCTGGCGGGCTGCCCGGCTCCGGTAGATCTGGCCTGCCAGAGGGCCCAGGGACGCCAGTACGAGGGGCCACCAGCCAAGGCCGGGTTGCAGTTCCCTCACCACAAGGCCCAGGCTGCCTGCACCGATGGTCCCAAGCACCGAGAGCAGCAGGGCCAGTGGGGTGCTGGCCGCCACGGAACCCTTGAAACGGAGCACCTGACGTTCAGCATCGCCACCCTGGGGCGACCAGCCCCGTTGCTCCAGCCAGCTGCTCACTCCCTCCAGTACTTCAAGGGGTGGACGGGGTGAGGCCACATCCACCACGGTGGTGCGGTCCTTGCTGGCTGCCCGCAGAAAAAAGACCAGCCCGATGGCCAGCAGCAGCGTGAGCAGAAGCGTGGAGATCTGAGGCGAGAGCATCCTGGTGTGGGGCTGCTGCAGAGCCCCACTGTTCTAGGGCGCCACCGGCACCCTGCTGCTGCCGGTGCGTTGCTGCAGCCATTGGTGCCAGGCCGGCATCAGGCTCTGGGCCTGGCCCCTGGCGTTCTCATGCAGATGAAGCATCCTGCGTGGACGGCCGCGGCTCGGACATCGCTCGCTGTAGTGGGCCAGCATCTCCTGGCGGTCGAGGAAGTCGAGGGCCTGGTGCAGGACGGTTTCCGAAAGGCGGAGTTGGGGATGGTCCTTCTCGAGTTGCTGGAGCAGTCCTGACGGATAGCTGTCGTGGTGCAGCAGGCAGTCGAGCACCCAGCACACCGCGAGTTCCAGGTCGAGAAAGCGCGGCGGAGGTTGCTGGAAGTAGTTCTCGATGTCGGCCAGGCATCCCCGTGGCGGCTTGTGGCGACTGTGCACAACCCCTCCTTGTCTCAGCTTGGTCTAGGCGAGACTCGTTTTGATTTTCAACCTCTGGGGCGAAAAGGTCGCTGGAGCGCTTGGGTGAGCAGAGTGGGAGGGTTGATGTGATCACTGCGACCCTGATGGCTGACGCCGCTACCGCGCCCCGTGAGTTCGCTGTCTTCGATGGCGATCTGGATGCTGCCTGGGCTGAGCGCTACAGCCGCGCCAAGGCATTGGCCGTTGACACCGAGGCGATGGGGCTGATCCATGGGCGTGACCGGCTCTGTCTCGTGCAGATCTGCGACCAAGATGATCATGTCTGCTGCATTCGGGTGGGGCTTGGTCAAACCGAGGCTCCCCGCCTCAAGGCCTTGATGGAATCCCCGTCGGTCGAGAAGGTGTTCCATTTCGCACGCTTCGATGTGGCGGCGCTCGCCAGCGGTCTTGGAATCGCGGTCAATCCGATTTTCTGCACCAAGGTGGGGAGCCGCTTGGCGCGCACCTACACCCCTCGGCATGGGCTCAAGGATCTGGTTCTTGAACTGGTCGGTGTTGAACTGGACAAGCAGGCGCAAAGCAGCGACTGGGGCCGCGTGGACGAGCTGACCGATGCTCAACTTGCCTACGCCGCGAATGATGCCCGCTATTTGCTGGCCGCCCGCGACAGGCTCGAAATGATGCTTCGTCGTGAGGGGCGCTGGGACCTGGCCCAACGGTGCTTCCCCTGCATTCCTGTGATCGCCGACCTTGACCGCCTGAGGTTCAACCAGGTGTTTGAACATTGAGGCTGCCCATGCTCGGGGCGACTCCTTCAGTCCTCGAGCATGAAGTTTTCGTCTTCCGGCCTCGCTTCCAGCAGTGCGTCGAGGCCTGCCCCGGGGCTGGTCTCCGCAGACTCAGCCTCTTTCAGGGCGTTGTCCAGCAGGTCGCTGGCAATGCGCTTGCGTGCTTCGGGATCCCGCACTCCCTCTCTGGCGGCAGCCATCTCGACCCGACGGCGTGCAGAGGCCTGACTGATGCCGAGGGCGCCGGCCAGGCGGGCACAGACGCGCAGGTAGTCATGGTCCTGAATGCCTGCCATTGCCCTACGTCTTGATGGAGCCAGTATCCGTGATCAGCTGCGCACGGACCAATCCGGCCAGGGCCTGGGACCCGCCCGGGCGGCCCATCCGTGCGCGGCCGATGTCGCCCAGGTGCTGTCTGAGTGTCGCGTCAGCCAGCAGTGCGGTCAGTCTGCGGCGGAGGTCCTGTGGCGACTGGCAGGTCTGGACAGCTCCACCGAGCAGTCGGCTTTGTCGTGTCGCAAAGCCCCGGGTGAACTGGGGCCCCCTTCCTGGGAGAGAGAGGGATGGGATTCCGAGGCCAGCCAGTTGTTCGGTGGCTGTGCCGGCCGTGGCCAGTCCCACGTCAGCCCAGCTGGCCCAGCGACTGAAGCGGCCACTCCCCAGCAGGAGCATCTGAACGCCGCAGACCCAGCATGAATCTGCTTGTAGGGCGTCGGCAGGAGGGGGGCAGGGACGGAATCCGAGGTGTCGGAGCAGTGGTTCCAGCGTCTCCGCAGACGGTTGCGCCCCCGTGGCCATCAGCAGCGTCAGGGGCACATCGCTCCGGAACGCCTGCAGGCACCGCAGCAGGCGTTCGGCGTTGCTGAGCGCCTCAGGCATGCGGCTGCCGCAGAGAATCAGAATCCGTCTGCACCGTTCCAGCGCCGCTGGAGGGTTGGTGTGCGCCAGTCCGTCCATCATCGGGTTGCCAGGGGCCAGGGCAGGCACCCCATGCCGTCTGAGGCCACGGGCGGTGAGTCTGTCGCGCATCGCGATCAAGCGGCAGCGATGGTGGCGCATCAATGCCCATTCCCAGGGATCCCATTCGCTGCCCTTGAGGCGGTGGTAGAGATCACTGAGCGACCGGCCAGGTCCGCTGCTCCAGGTGTAGTCACTCTTGGGGGTGCCGATGAAGCCGAAGCGTCGTCCGCTTGCCCAGGCGAGCAGCAAAGGCAGCAGATCGCCGACGGCGAGAACCGCCTGGTGCGTCCGGCACTGGTGTTTCAGGGCGCGCCATTGTTTCCAGGTGAGCAGCGGTAACCCGGCAGCCAGGTCGGCCGTGAGGCCCATCAGGCTTTGATTGCTGAAGCCACCGCTGGGCAGTGGGGCCCTGGGGCCGATCAGTTTCAGCCAACCCTGCTGAACCGGCAGGTTGAAGGCCTTGCCTTCGCCGACCAACGGCAGCACCGAAAGTCGCAGCTGCGGCATCTGGCCATGGAGCGCCTCGACAATTCGCAAGGCGATCAGGTCTTCCCCATGACCGTTGCAGATCACCAGCAGTCCTTCAGGCCGCTCGCTGATACGATCCGCTGGTGGAAGCGATGGCTTCTGTCCGGCGGCATGGCCAAGTGGTAAGGCAGAGGATTGCAAATCCTTTATCCCCAGTTCGAATCTGGGTGCCGCCTTCTTACCTGTGAGATTCGAAAGGAGTCTCAGCAACAAGTCTCGAAATCTCACGTTGATGACTGCGCTTCCGGGTTTGTGAGCGCTTTGAGTCTCATCTGGGACATTCTCGGGACCTTTTGGCTGGCCAATGATGCGGGCCGTGCACGCGACCTTTGGTAAACCTTTGCGGCGTCGATTCTCCCACCCCTTGGAATGGAAGGACTTCGGCAAGAGATCCCTCCCGTGCGTCCTGCTCTGGTTGTCGTGGTGCGTTCAGGTTGCTGGGGGCCGGGGTTTGGGTGCGTGCCTGGTGACGGCCTGGGGGTATGAACGGATCATCTGGTCGTTCTGGCCTCGGTTTTCAAGGTGTCAAGGCGTTTGGTTCTGGTCATGGAGCGATTGCGCTGGTTTGGCTTTCGTCCTAAGTTAAAAATCATTTTCTCGTGTTAGTTGGGCGGCAATTGATGCAACCTTTTCCGTCGATTGGGTATGTCAAAGAGACTGGAACTTCCATGGGGAGGGGGATGTTTGCCTCTCGGGCGATTGCTGCTGGTGAGGTGATCGAGGTCTGTCCGGTGATGAAATTTGAGACTCCGTTTCAATATCTGCCCATCGAAGTCAGGAATGTTATCTTTGCTTGGTCGACCTTGGTTCCGGGTCTTAAAACAAAGGCCAATGAGAACATGCAGGCGATTGCGCTGGGCTACGGAAGCCTTTACAACCACGCGAATCCAGCGAATGCACGCTACAAAGCGGATTCAAGCGGAGAGTTTCTGGTGATCTCCGCTGCCAGGGATATTGACCGTGATGAGCAGATCACGATCAACTACAACGCTTCCGCTGGTGAGCCCACGTCGGCCGAAGACAATTGGTTTGACTTCAGGGATATTGCGCTTTACAGCCCCCCTGGGCAAGAAAGTTGATTGGTGCCAGCCTCTTGACGATGACGGCTTGGGTTGTTCGGTTTTAGATGTAAATCATGAACCACCGTTGATTGCCTGTTGAAGGTTGTGTCTTCAACTTTGCTTTCCACCATGTTTTCGTTGACTGGATGCGATTGATGCATCCTCTTGGCTTGATCGGTTGTGGACCCATCGTTCAGAACCATGCTTCGGCCCTGAGCGCGAGTCCGTCGCTGCGGGTGGCTTCGCAGATCACGTTCACCTGGCTGACGCGGCACACGCCACGGGCGGCCCAGGCCTTCGGGACCCCGATCGAGATGCCAAGGCTGGTGGTGAAGGATTCCGAGGCGCCGAGAACAGGTCCCTCCCAGTGGCTGGAGCCCTGGAGTTGACAGCGTCCCTGGGTGCAGCGCAGTGGAAGGGGGGTTGAGGGGTCCGCGCTCACGAAGCTGAGGCTGGTGATGACGCCTTCGGTTTCGCTGGCACCAATGAAGCGGATCCGGAGAACGGACTCCGTCTTCCGATCCAGCTGAACCTGTCTGCAGCGTTGTTGGGAGCGACTGGAAACGCGCAGAACGCAGTCCGATGTGTTCCTCTGCATCCGTCCGATCGAGGCGATGGTTTCGCCTGCCCCTGGGCTGGAGAGTCCGATGAAGAGCGATGCAGCGCTCAGGAGCGGAATGCCGAGATGTCTTGGTTCAGTGCTTGTGATCGTCATCTGCGTGGGAGCGGCTGCGTTGCCCCTCCGGTTAGGAGTCGATTCAGTACTCGTTGTCGGCCACGCACATGCCGAGGCAACGAATCCCATTCTCGGCGGTGCGCTTGCAGTGGGGGCAGAGCACCGGTTCCAGCCCTTCGTCGCGTCCGTGTGACTTCTGAGGGACGCTGTTTATTGAACTGGTCGCTTGTGCTTCATTGTTTGTTGTCACTTCTGCGTTCAGTGCCCGCTTGGGCTCTGATCATGGCGTACCTGTCAGGTTGCTGATGGTCAAGACGGTTGGGTCCCCTGTGATCAGGGTTCTCTCATGCTTCGCCGAGGAAAGCTTCTGCGGTGTATTGCTTTTAATTGGATATGCCTTTTGAATTCCGTTCTTCAGCCTGCACGCATGTCAAGTTCTGATGCAATAGCACGAAGTTTTTCTGGTGACCTAGTTGCGCAAAGTAACTTAGCCGTTCCTTTGTGGGGGCGCCGGGACTTGTTTTAAATAACGCTAAGATTCTGAGGAGTATCAAAAAGATGTCCTAAAAAAAACTGGTTTAATTTTTTAGCCCCACCATGCCTGCCATCAAGCTCAAGCAGAGTTTTGCTGATAAGAATCGCGTTTCTTTTGCGCATTCCAATCAAGCCAACGCCGCAAAAAGTGCACAGTCCAACGGCGGCAAGTCTGCTTCGAGTTCTGGTCAATACAAGGAGAATCAGTGCGGCTCAATGGGTCTGGGGACAGGTCCTCGACTCCACGAGGATTGCCCTTTCTCCTCGGTCAATCATTCCTATGCTGCTACTGGTGAGGCAGCCCTTGAGGCGGCTATTTCTGCCGCTTACAAGCAGGTGTTTGGAAGCATTGGTGTCAACGCAAGTCAGCGTCTCGCTTCACTGGAGGCCTTTCTTCGTGATGGCCGGATTGATGTCCGTGGATTCATGGCCGGCTTGGTCAAGTCTGACCTCTACAAGAACAAGTTCTTCCATGCAGTGGCGCCAATGCGCGGCGTCGAGCTGACAACCAAGCATCTGCTTGGACGCGCTCCTCGCACCCAGCAGGAGGTCAGTGCTGCGATTCAACTGATCGCTGACCAGGGATTTGATGCTTTTGTCGACCACGTCGTGACGTCTGAAGAGTATCTCGAGACCTTTGGGATCGACACCGTCCCTTACCTGCGCGGCTTTAAGTCGGAAGCTCGTTCCTATTGCTCCACATTTATCGGCACGCTGGAGTTGACACCTTCAAACGCCACGTCCGAGAACGCCATGTATTCAGGCAGCCTGTTGGTCAAAATGCTTAACAAGGCTCCTGTTATCACTGCGCCCAGCTTCTCCGGAGATGGTTCGGGCTTCTGCTACACCAAGGCCGTCAAAAACTCCAGCAATGCAGCCTTCCGGCGCATGTATGGAGGAAAGTTCAGCTATCGCTTTTGATTCCCTGGCCCTGTGTTCGTTCCCTGTGCCCAGCCTGGATGCTTTGCATCCAGGCTTTTTTGATGCTGAGTTTTAGTGGGCTATCGCAGCCGTTTTGATCTCAGGGCCGCGATCATGACGCCGAGTGAAGCGGGCGTCATGGTGGGAGTTGGCTTTGGAACCTGGTCCTGGGGGAACCAGCTGCTCTGGGGCTATGAGCCAGAGCGGGATGATCCGGAACTCGCGGAGACGCTGGAGGTTGGGGTTCGGGGAGGGTTGACCCTCGTGGATACGGCTGATTCCTATGGCACTGGCCGCTTCAACGGTCGCAGTGAGCTGTTGCTGGGTCGGCTGGTGGATGCGATGGATCCACAGCTGCGGTCATCGCTCACCGTGGCCACCAAGCTGGCTCCGTTCCCATGGCGGCTGGGTCGTCGTGGTTTCGACCGTGCCTTTGCCGCGAGCGCCGACCGCTTGTCAGGCCATCTCCATCGCGTCCAGTTGCACTGGAGCACAGCGCGTTATGCGCCATGGCAGGAAGGGCCCCTTCTCGACGGACTTGCGGATCTTGTGCTGGGCGGCCAGGTCGCTGAGCTGGGTGTCTCGAATCTTGGCCCGATTCGACTCCGTGCTCTGCAGCAGCGACTGCGTGCCCGTGGAGTCCCCCTGCGGAGTTTGCAGGTTCAGATGTCCTTGCTGGCACCGGAGGCCATCGCGTCCGGTGGAATCAGGGACACCTGCCGTGAGCTCGGCATTGACCTGCTGGCCTACAGCCCGTTGGCGCTCGGTGTTCTCGCCTTGCCTCCAGGGTCACCAATGCCTGCGTGCACCAGGCTGAGGGCTGGTCTGTTCCGGAGACTCCTGCCCGCCAGTGAAGCTCTTCGGCAAGCCATGGCAGAGATCGCAGCCGGGCATTCGGCGTCGTTGGCACAGGTGGCCCTGAACTGGTGCCGGGCTCACGGAGCCACGCCGCTTCCGGGATTGCGTCGCCCGCATCAGGCCCGGGATGCGGTGCAGGCCCTCGCCTGGTCGCTGTCGTCGTCAGATCGTCAGCGGTTGGATCAGCTGGCATTGGCCTGTCGCGAGCGCATGCCTGCCAATCCGTTCCTGAGCGCTTGAGGCCTCAGGCGCTGCCTGCCTCACTGGGTTCAGGATCGGGACTGACGACCACCGGAAGACTGGCGGCTGCTGTCTGAAGGGTGATCACCTTCGCTGGACCTGCAGCGGGCTCCGGTTCGCTGGCCTGCTGTTCGCAGGCGGCCAGGGCTTCCTGAAGCAGTGAATCAAATGTGGTCCCCGGGAGGCGGTGGCGTGCGATCTCCAGGAATGTGCGGGGCAGCGATTCGTTCGCAGCGTTTCGAACCGCGGGGTTGTTGCGCCGATGCTCCTGCTCGTCGACGATGGCGCGTAGAAACCTGTTGGTGACGTCCCGTTTGGTGCAGGCCTTGATCAGCGTGTCTCGCTCGGTTTGCCCGGTGAATTGGGTGCTTTCCAGTTCAGCAATGCGGCGTTCAAGGCTTGCCAGCACTTCAGACGCCTCTTTGCTGATCTGCGTGAGCTGACCATCGGAGAGGTAGGGCAGATCGGCGACGTAGACCTTGCCGTGGTCCTTGAGGGCCAGAAAGGTGGGGCGTGGACCCTGACGGTTGAGGTAGCCGCGATCAGGACCATTGGCCGCTGGCCGGCGTGGCGGAACCGGACCCGCTGACGATCGCCGACGGGTCGTGCGTTGAGACTTATCGAATGGCATTCAAACTAAGGGGATGTATCGACGCGTATGTCGCCAGGACCGGGCAACAAGGCTTTCAGGGATCGTACGGCCGTCGAATGCTGAACGTGTTCGGTTGACATGGCGGTTCACGATCGCACTGCAGATTCCTTTCAATCCGGCAGCCCAAGAACGCCAGACGGCGTGTCTCCCTCGGCGGTCGCGACCTCGCCGATGCACCAGGCCTCGAGATCGTGTGAGCGGCAGAGAGCGACTGCCTGCTCCACGGCTTGCTCCGGCAGCACGAGGCAGAAGCCGATCCCCATGTTGAAGGTGTGCCAGAGATCCCGCTCCGGGATGGAACCATTCGTCTGCAGCCAGGAGAACAGTTCGGGTCGGGACCAGCTCCGGGGATCAACCCGGACCGAGAAACCCTTCGGCAGGCAGCGCGGCAGGTTCTCGGGGAGTCCTCCACCGGTGATATGGGCCATGCCGTGCAGTGGCACCTCTGACGTCAGAAGGCTCTGCACCAGTGCTCCGTAGAGCGTGGTGGGAGCGAGAAGGGCGTCGATGAGAGGTGCCTGTCGGTGCCCGAATCGTGTTGTTCCATCGGCCCCCGACATGGCCAGCACTTTGCGCACCAGGCTGAATCCATTGCTGTGCACACCATTGCTGGCGACCCCGACAATCCTGTCGCCCGCTCCAATGGCCCTGCCATCGATGACGTCATCTTCCTCCAC
>JBGKDM010000255.1:0-2198 GCA_042954165.1 Synechococcus sp. | reverse complement strand
GGCCATGGTGTGTTGGTGGTGATGGATGGGGAGATCCACGGCGCCCGCGCCGTCACCAAGGTGGCGACGCAGGGCGTTGGCGCTTTCCGCAGTCGGGGCGGCGCGGCCCTCGGCTGGCTCGACGATGCCGGGGTGCATCTGCCGCCGGCCCCGCAGCGCCCCAGCGTGCCGTTTGCGGATCTCGTCCTCGACGCGGACTGGCCCCAGGTGGCCATCCTGCACGGCTGCGTTGAGCCTCCTCCAGCCCTGATGGCGGCGGTCCTCGCCGCCGGTGTGGAGGGTCTGGTGTTCACGGGCACCGGGGCGGGCCAGCTGTCGGCCGGCGAGCGGCAGGCCCTGGAGGCGTGGCACGGCCCTCTGCCGTTGATGTTGCGCTCCAACCGCTGCGGCTCAGGCCCTGTGCACCCCTGCGATGAGGACGAACGCCTCGGTCTGCTTGCCGCCGGATCCCTCAGTCCTCCGAAAGCCCGCGTGCTGTTGCTGCTTGCCCTGATGGCTGGTCACTCCCGTGACCAGCTCCGGGCGCTGCTGGTGCGCCTGCGCCTGATCAGCGCATGACCTCCACCACGGTGGTGTCGCCCAGGGTGGCCGGCAGCGTCAGGGTGGTGCCGGCCCGCTGCACTTTGGTGCCGCTGAGGGCATCGAGAAAGGGCTGCACACCCCCCTGATCGCAGCCCGCCGGCGCGTCGCCGCGCACGTATTGCACCGGGATCACCCGCCTTGGGTTCAGGGCCTGAACCACCGCAGCGGCCTCCGGGCCGTCGTAGACCTTGCCGCCACCACCGACGCCGATGATCAGCACGTCGGGACGGCCGAGCAGCACCCGGTCGTCGCCGCTGAGCGTGGCGGCTGTGCCGCCGAGGTGCGCGAAGCTCAGGCCCCCCTGCTGCCAGCGCCAGAGTGTGGCCTGCCCGTAGCGGCGCCCGCCGATCCGGTCGTGGGGAGCGGCGAATCCCTCCAGGGTCAGACTGCCGACCCGGAAGGATCCCGGTTGGGAGAGAAACGTGCCCTGAGCGATCCGGGCGCCTTCATCCGGCAGCTCCGAGCTCGCCAGGATCACATCGGCGTTCACCCTCGGTTCGGCCAGCCCCTGGGCACAGCCGACGGCCTTGAAGGGGTTGATCAGCACGGTCTCCCCGCCGCCCCGGATCAGCAGTGCGCTGTGGCCGTAACTGGTGATCGAGACACCGCCGGCATGGGAGGGCAGCATCGAGCCCAGGGCGAGGCTGGATCCCAGCAGCACCACTGCGGATCGAACGGCCTGGATCGACGGGCGAGCTGGCATGGACGGGATCCGACTGGAATCGGAAACTAGCAGCGCTGCCTGGGGGCTTCAGCGCCGGGCCGCCGGATCGGAGTCCGCCTGGCGCAGGAAGTTGGCGAGCAGTTGATGGCCCGCTTCCGTGAGCACGCTTTCAGGATGGAACTGCACCCCCTGCAGGTGGGGATAGTCGCGGTGACGCAGGCCCATCACCATGCCGTCCTCGAGCCAGGCCGTCACCTCCAGGCAGGCGGGGAGGCTGTCGCGATCCGCCACGAGGCTGTGATAGCGGGTTGCGGTGAGCGGTTGAGGCAGGCCGGCGAACACCCCTTCACCGTTGTGCAGCACCGGGGAGGTCTTGCCATGCATCAGTTCCGGGGCGCGCACGACCTTGCCGCCATACACCTGGGCCAGGGCCTGGTGCCCGAGACAGACGCCGAGGGTGGGCACGGAGGGCGACAGCTCCCGCAGCACATCGAGGCAGACCCCCGACTGATCGGGGTCGCCTGGCCCCGGAGACAGCAGGATCGCCGCCGGGTTCAGCTGGCGGATCTGGTCGAGGCTGAGCGCGTCATTGCGTTCCACCCGCAGCTCGGCCGCCACGGGGTGTTGACTCGCCAGCTCCCCCAGGTACTGCACCAGGTTGAAGGTGAAGCTGTCGTAGTTGTCGATGACCAGAAGCATGGATCCGATTATCCCTGAAGGCGCTCCATTAACGGGGGAATCAGCAGCAGCAGGGCGATCACCAGGGAGCTGATCGCCGCCACCAGCACGGCGGCCGCGGCGCAGTCCTTGGCGATTCGCGCCAGCGGGTGAAAGCGCCGGCCGATCGCCAGATCCACCACGGCTTCGATGGCGGTGTTCAGCAGTTCCAGCACCAGCACGGCCGCCACGGTGAGCACCAGCACGGCCAGTTGCAGGGCCGGAAGCTCCAGCA
>JBGKDM010000254.1:0-4039 GCA_042954165.1 Synechococcus sp. | reverse complement strand
TGGCCAGGCGGCCCAGGGTCTGATTCTCAGCGTCCACCAGATACCACTGGCGTTCGATCGAATCGATTGAAGGAACGGATGTCTTGTTCATCGCGCCGGCATGCCGGTTCGGGTATGCCCCACCTGAGCTGGCGGAGCTGGGCAAAGGTGATCGGTGCGCGCTTGGCGTCCTGATCAAACTCAAGGATTGAGCTTACCTCTCGGAGGGTCTCACTCCCTTGGGAACGAGTCGGAGGCAGGGTCTGCGGCCCGATCGCGCCGGTGCATTGCTGCTGCCGGCAAGGTTCAGTCAGTTTTCGGCAGCGGCGGTGGTTCCGGTGGGGGATCCTGCGTTGCCAAAAAATACCGCGGTTGGCAATCGTACCACCCGCCTTCGCTGAAGATGGGCTCTCCATAGCCAGCGCGCAGCAGGCAAAGCCCCTGGGGGGGCGCGCCATCTTTCACTTCACTGCGCCGTCTCTCCCGCCACCGACGCTCAAAGTCGCGCACCGACAGTCGATGCTCGCCCACAGCGACAAGCTGGCCCATCAGCAGCCGCACCATTCCGTAGAGGAACCCACTGGCCTGGATTTCCACAACGACGAGATCCCCCTGGCGTTCCACGCAGACCTGCTGAACTGTGGTGCGGGCATGGGCCCGGCGGCTGCCTGCACGCATGAAGGCGCTGAAGTCATGCAGTCCGAGCAGCTGCCTGAGGGCCTCATCCATCAGCGTCTCGTCCAGTCGCGCCTGATAGCGATGCCAGCTCCAGGGCGCCAGGAAGAGGTTGGGCCTGCGCCCGTTGTACACCGTGTAGCGGTAGCGCCGATAGGTCGCTGAGTAACAGGCGTGCCAGTCAAGCGGACGTTCCACCGCTTCGCGCACCCGGATGCTTCCAGGCAGCCGGCCGTTGAGGGCGGGGGCCCAGCGCCAGGCCGGAATCGGCCCGCAACAGTCGAAATGAACCACCTGGCCTGCGGCATGAACACCCGCATCGGTTCGTCCAGCGGCGATGGCCTGCACCGGCCTCAGTGGATCGAGCTGGGCGATGGCGTCTTCGAGAACACCCTGCACGCTGGTGCCGCTGCGCTGCCGCTGCCAACCACAAAAAGACGACCCCTCGTACTGCAGGCTGAGGGCAATCCGTCGGCAGGACGGCGCCTCAGTGACAGTCGAGGGGTCGGTTTGGATCCTGTTCAGGAGTCGGGCCGGATCAGACGAGCTCGATAATGGCCATCTCGGCGTTATCACCACGACGTGCAACCGTCCGGGTGATACGGGTGTAACCACCGTTGCGATCGCCGTAGCGATCCTGGGCCTTGTCAAACAGGGCGTGCACAAGCTGTTTGTCGTACATGTAGCCGATGGCGCGACGGCGAGCTGCCAGGCTTCCGTCCTTGGCCAGGGTGATCATCCGCTCGGCTTCGTCGCGAAGCGCCTTGGCCCGAGCCTTGGTGGTGGTGACACGACCTTCACGGATCAGCTGTGTGGTCAGCCCACGCAGCATGGCCTTGCGTTGGTCAGCGGGGCGTCCCAGCTGAGGGACTCGACATTGGTGACGCATGGTTCTGGAAGACGCTGGGGGTTGGGTACGGAAAAATCAGGCGCTGGTGCGGCTCTGAGGAATCGAGATGCCGATGCGCTCGAGAGCTTCGATCACCTCATCGGCCGACTTGGAACCGAAGTTCTTGATCTCCAGGAGGTCTTCGTAGCTGAAGCCCATCAGGTCGGACACGGAATTGACCTGTGCACGCTTGAGGCAGTTGTACGCCCTGACGGACAGGTTGAGCTCTTCGAGGGGAATCTGGGCCTCGGCGGAAGGCTCGGGTTCCAGGCCGGGCTCTTCCACCATGGTGACGGTGGCCAGGGGCTGGAAGAGCTCAATCAGCTGATTGGCGGCCTGAGCAATGGCGTCGTCAGGGGTCATGGACCCATCAGTCACCACTTCCATCCGGAGTCGTTCGCGGGCGGAACCACCCTCCGCAACAGCGGTTTCATCGATATTGAAATTGACCCGCTGCACAGGCATGAACACGGCATCGATCTGGAGGAGATCAATGGCACTCGTGTCTTCGTTGTGACGATCAACGGGGCGATAGCCGATGCCACGCTCCACATGGACCTCGAGTTCGAGGCTATGGCCGTCACTGACGGTGGCAATGGTGCGATCGGGATCAACGACCTGCACCTGCGACGAGAACTGAAGGTCACGGGCCTTCACTTCAGCCGGACCGGCCACAACAAGACGACCGATCTCAAGCTCAGCCGAGCGGCTGTTCACACTCAGCTGCTTGCAGTTCAGAAGAATGTCGAGAACATCTTCACGAACGCCTGGAACAGTGGCGTATTCATGGTTCACGCCGGCGATGCGCACGGCGGTGACGGCACTCCCTTCGAGGCCACCCATCAGCACACGGCGCAGGGAATTGCCCAGCGTGGTGGCCTGACCGCGCTCCAGCGGACCGATGACAAACACGCCGGTCTGGGCGCGATCATCAGCGATCTGATGCTCGATACGGTCGATCTGGTATTGCAGCACGATCTGAAGCGGGGTTAGGGGGTAAATCCAGAGTGGCGTCGCGACTCAGACGCGACGACGCTTGGAGCGTCGGCAGCCGTTGTGAGGCAGCGGGGTGACGTCGCGGATCAGGGTGATTTCAAGGCCGGCCACCTGAAGGGCCCGGATTGCGGTTTCGCGTCCGGATCCAGGACCACGAACGAGCACTTCGATCTGACGCATGCCCTGTTCAAGGGCACGGCGAGCAGCGGCTTCGGCTGCGGTCTGGGCGGCGAAGGGAGTGCCTTTGCGGGCTCCTTTGAAACCGCTGGCGCCAGCAGACGACCAGGAGATCACTTCACCGGTGGTGTCGGTGATCGAAACGATCGTGTTGTTGAAGGTGCTCTGAATATGGGCAACGCCGTTGGGGACGTTCCGCTTGGCCTTTTTGGGGCCAGATTTTTTAACAGTCTTGGCCATTGTCGGGGGCCTGGGGGGCTACAAAAGGAGGACGGTTGAAGCAGGATTCAGCTGGCATGCATGACGCATGCGGCCGGTCTTACTTCTTCTTGCCTGCCACGGTCTTGCGGGCGCCGCGGCGGGTACGGGCGTTGGTCCGGGTGCGCTGTCCGCGAACCGGGAGGCTCATGCGGTGGCGACGGCCTCGGAGGCAGCCGATGTCCTGCAGTCGCTTGAGAGCCATGCCCTCCTGACGGCGCAGGTCACCCTCGATGGTGAAGGCTTCGGTGGCGCCGCGCAGTTTCTGCACGTCACCATCCTCCAGGTCCTTGACCCGGGTGTCTGGATTGACACCGGTGTTGGAGAGAATGGTGCGGGCCCGGGTGGGACCGATTCCGTAGATGTAGGTGAGGGCGACTTCAACCCGCTTGTCGCGGGGAATGTCAACACCAGCAATCCTTGCCACTGAGCAAACAATCGAGGGGGGACAGGTGCCGCCAAAGGGCGGCGATGAGGCGATGGGTCAGCGGTCAGCTGGCCCGCAGCTGGGGATCAGCCCTGGCGCTGCTTGTGCTTGGGGTTGGTGCAGATGACCATGACCCGGCCGTGACGGCGAATCACACGGCACTTCTCGCACATTTTCTTGACCGAGGCGCGCACCTTCATGGGGTGTGGCTCTCCAAAATTCCAAACAACTACCTTACCACAGGGGGGTTGTCATGCCTTTGTCAAGGCTTGTTCGATCCTGGTGGTGATCTCCTCGACGCTTCCCAGCGCATCCACGGAAATCAGCAGGTTCTGTTGCCGGTAATAGTCGATCAACGGTGCTGTCTTGTCGCGGTACACCTCGAGGCGATGGCGGATGACCTCGGCGTTGTCGTCCTCTCTGCCCCGGTTGAGCATCCGTTCCATCAGAACGGCGTCATCCAGTTCCAGCAGGACAACCGCTTCCAGTGGTTGGCCGATGTCCTGAAGCAGGGGCTCGAGTGCTCCGGCCTGGGCGACGTTGCGGGGAAAACCGTCGAGCAGCCAGCCGTCATCGGCCAGGGCGCCGAGCTGTCCCTTCACGATCGCAAGCACCAGGGCGTCACTGACCAGTTCGCC
>JBGKDM010000253.1:0-2060 GCA_042954165.1 Synechococcus sp. | reverse complement strand
CTGGTGTTCGCGCCCACCCGGCGATCGCCGACGGAAACCTTTGTCCGCGCCAATCTGGCGCGCATGCCCCTGCCCCAGATCGCCTACTTCGGCGATGAGTTCGGCTTCGGGTCAGGCTTGCCGCTGCAACGCCGACCGGGCCAGTGGGCCTATGGCAGTGCGGTGCTGGTCAGCAAGGTGTGCACCCGCCTGGGGTGGCAGAAGCTGGCAACCGTGCTCCCATCCCTGGTGGCCTGGGGGTTGATCAGGGTCCATCAACCGGATGTTCTGTTGGCCGAATTCGGCTTCCATGCCGTGCGGATGATGGATGCGGCCCGCTGGAGCGGTCTGCCGCTGGTGGTGCATTTCCGCGGGTCCGATGCGTCCGCCGACCGACGACTGCGGGCGCTGGCTGAGCGCTATCGCCACCTGATGGCCCTGGCCCAGGGGTTCATCGTCAAAAGCCGGCCGATGCGAGAGGTGCTGCTGGGCTTCGGGGCTTCCCCGGATTGCATCACCATCAGCCCGTCCGGCGCCGATGGAACCCTGTTTGTTGATGCGGCCCCGGCGGATGCGCCACCCACGGTGTTGTTTGTCGGACGTCTGGTGGAAAAGAAGGGCCCTCTGGATGCCCTCGAGGCGTTCGCCCATGCGCGCCAGTGCTCCGCAGAGCAGGCCCGGCTGATCGTGGTCGGCGATGGTCCCCTGCGTGCGGCGCTGGAGGCCAGGGTTGAGGCCCTGCAGCTTCAAGGCCATGTGCAGTTGCTCGGCTTGCAGCCTCCGGAACGGATCGCGCAGCTGATGCAACAGAGCCGTTGTCTTCTGCTGCCGTCGAGGGTGGCGTCCGATGGGGATGCGGAAGGGTGCCCCGTTGCGGTGCTCGAAGCGCAGGTGGCGGGTCTTCCGGTGGTGTCCACCCGCCATGCCGGGATCCCTGAGGTCGTGCAGGACGGGACCACGGCGTTGCTGGCGGAGGAGGGTGATGTGGAGGCCCTGGCGGCGGGGCTGTCGCGTTTGCTCCGCCATCCGGATCTCGCCGGTCGGATGGGGCGGGCGGCCTCGGCCTTCGCCCGGGGACGTTTCACGGTCCAGCAGCACACGCGGGATGTGTCCGAGGTGTTGAAACGCGTCGTGATGCACCGGCGCCGTGCCAACGCCTGCCGTCCGGGGCGCGATGCAAGACCGTGATGAACCAGCGCGCTGAAATCCAGCCTTTGAGAGCTTGTTGGCCCTTAAGTGGGCGGTTCTCAGTCAGGCCTGACGATCGTGATACGGTCTGCGCCGGCTGTTGATCGAGATTGGGATTGATTGAACAGTGAGCTTGATTGAAAAGATCACCAGGGGTCCTGCAGGCGATTTTCTGCTGATTCTTCTGATCGGTGATCTTTTTTTCTGTGTCCTGCACTTTGTTGCGGGCTGGGGTGGGTTGCCGTTGTCCTTCCGCATCACCCATGACTTTTCAGCCCCGGAAGCCTTCCAGTATCTGAAATTCCTCTGGTGCGCCGTTCTCTTGATTGTGCTGGCGATCAGGCGTCGCGCGATCGCCTACCTGGCCTGGGTGCCGCTGATGGTGTTTCTGCTTGCCGACGATGCCCTGCGTTGGCATGAAGCCCTGGGCAATCAGTTCGAAGCCGTGATCGGTGGCCTGTTCGGTGCTGTTCAGCTGCCCCAGAAAGCGGAACTGGATGATCTCGGCGAATCTCTCAGTGTTGTGCTGATGGCCGTGCCCCTGCTGCTCGTTCCGGCCTGGATGGCCTTGCGGGGAGAGCAAGGCCTGAAACGTGAATTCCGGGTCGTGTTCGGTTTGCTGGTGATGCTCGGATTTTTCGGCCTGATCGTCGACACGGGCGGCAAATTCTTCGGTCCGCCACGCCTCTTGATGAACCGAGCCACGTTTTATGACGCACTCGATTTTGTCGAGGACGCCGGCGAGATGGTCGTGGCGTCGCTGCTTCTGAGCTACCTGTTTGCCCTGGTGACAACCCAGCCTGCCCGGCGTTCCAATCCCCTGCTCTCCCTCTTCCGTTCCTGACCACGACCAGGTCCTGACCACTGCCAAGGGGCAACCGAGCATGCGGACA
>JBGKDM010000252.1:0-10642 GCA_042954165.1 Synechococcus sp. | reverse complement strand
TCTGAGGCGATCAGCCAGACCTGCGGCCAGGGGTGCTTCCGGTCCGATGACGACAAGATCGATCCCATGGCTGAGGCAGTGCTGCAGCAGGGCTTCGGTGTCACTGTCAGCGATGTCCAGCTTGCAATAGCCCTTCGGGTCCTTTGCATCTGGTGCGGGGATTCCTCCATTTCCAGGCGTCACCCAGACGGTCTCGATCCCTGCGCAGCGACTGAGGGCCCAGCCGAGGGCATGTTCGCGGCCACCACTGCCGATGACCAGCACATGGCGGAGAGGAGGCAGCGAAGACAGACCGGACGTGGAGTTGGCCATGGCAGCGGTACGGGCGGGACTGTGCCCTTAGGTTTGATCGGATCACCGGGTGGACTGCTCCTGGTGAATCAACTCCATTCTGTTGAACGGCTGCCCCATGGGGTTCACGACCCTCTCGATTTCGCTGCTGATGGCGGCCGCCCCTGTCGCACCGGATCCCGGATCCTCGGCGCCAGCCGCGCCCGTGATGCCGGCTATGGAGGCCAGGGCGTTCGAACAGCTGCTGCGGACGGGCAGCGTCAGACAACTCGAGCAGGGTTGCCGGAATGCCGTGGCTTCCGGTCTGACCGGCCGCTTGGAGGACCTGAGAGATCGGCTGATGGTTGTCGCCCCGGCGCCCCAGCCGTTCACTGTGGTGGCAGCCAACACCCGTGCGCTTCTGGCCTGCAAGGCCCCTGACAGCGCCCGCCAGGTGCTGGGTCGGTACGGGCCTGGCTATGGCCCTCACAGGCAGGACTGGTTGATTCTGTCGTGGCGCTCAGCCGCTGCAGCCCTCGACCATGGCCGTGCGGCCCTCGCCCTGCGACGTCTTGCTGAGGGTCGGCTGCAGTCTCTGGATGGGCTTCGGCTCCCCCTTGGCGACTCCGCCGGGGGAGAGCCGATCACCCGGAATGCCCTGGATCAGTTGGCTGAGCATGAGGCTGCCCTGGGACGATTGGCTGAAGCTGTTGACGTTCTGGACTCCGGACAGGCTTCAGGACTTTCGGCTGCCAGGCGCTTTCGCCGGTCTGTGCAGTGGCTGGACCAGCTGGGTCAGCCTGTGTCATCGGATCGGCTGGAGACAGCGCTGGAACAGGCGGCCGAGGCCCAGGCCTGGTCATTGGCGGAAGATCTGCTCTGGATTCAGCTCCGTCTTGAGCGTCAGGCGGGTGGTGATGGATCCATCGCCAGAGCTCGCCTTGAGCGTCTGGCCGCACGGGTGGATGACACTTACACCCTCAGACGTTTGCTTGACGCGCCGTCACCCTCGCCGGCGAATCCTGGCAGGCGCTTGATGCTTGAACGGCAGCTTCGCTCACCCCGGGCCCCTGGAGGGAACTTCGTCCTGAAAGAATCGGAGGTTCGACGGCCTGACAGTGCCGTCTCGCCTGCGACTCCATGACCCTCCCCCACGGTGCTCTTCTTTATGAGGGCAAGGCCAAGCGCGTTTACGCCGTCGATCAGGACGACCGGGTGCTGGTCGAATACAAGAACGATGCCACCGCCTTCAATGCGCTCAAGCGTGAACAACTGGCTGACAAGGGTCGTCTGAACTGTCAGATCTCGGCACGTCTTTTCGAGTTGTTGGAGCGTGAAGGCATCCCCACCCACTATCTCGGTGTGTCCGGTGACACCTGGATGGCGGTTCGGAAAGTTGAGGTGATTCCCCTGGAAGTGGTGCTTCGCAACGTGGCGACGGGATCCCTCTGCAAACAGACCCCGATCCTCCAGGGCACAACCCTGGAGCCTGCCCTGCTTGATCTCTATTACAAGGATGATGCGTTCGGTGATCCCCTGCTCACCGAGGCGCGTCTCGCTCTGCTGCGCCTGGTGACCGCCGACCAGCGGGCGGCAATCGAGACCCTGGCGCGTCGGGTGAATGATGTGCTGGTGCCGTTCTTCCGGTCGCTGGACCTCCAGTTGGTGGATTTCAAGCTGGAAATGGGCTGCACCCTCTCTGGAGAGTTGGTGGTGGCCGATGAGATCAGCCCCGACACCTGCCGTCTCTGGGACCTGCGGACGGCGGATCCTGAGAAGAAGATCCTCGACAAGGATCGTTTCCGGCAGGATCTCGGTGGTGTGATCGAGGCCTACGGGGAGGTCTGCAAACGGGTCCAAGGGGTGTGTCCGAACCCCCGTCAGTACGGGTAAGGTCGCGTTGTTTTCAAGGCGCAATCGGCCGCTGCAGCCCTATCCATGGTCAACTTCACCTCCCGCCGGACCAAGGACGCTGCCCGCCATGGCGCGCTGAAACTGGCCCTGGCCCTTCCCCTGCTGGCCGCCTCCCCGGCCCTGGCGCAGGAGGGACGACGCGTCGACCTCGATGCGGATCCCTCCGTCGGGGCCGAGGCCACGGTCCCTGAGTCCGGTGAGGAGCCTTCCACTCAGCCACTGCGCGTTCTGGTCAGCGAGGTGGTGATCGACGGGATTGATGACCATCCCGAGCAGGAACGGCTCGAGCTTGCTGCCTATGACGCCATGGCGGTTCGGCCAGGTAACCGCGTCACCCGCGATGAACTCAAGCTGGATCTGGACGCGATCTATGCGACCGGCTGGTTCTCAGATGTCCGTATCGAGCCGGTCAACGGCCCGCTCGGCGTCAAGCTTGTGGTTCGGGTCGTCCCGAACCCTGTTCTGACTGCGATTGAGCTCGGTCCGGGAGACGCGATTCTTCCCGTGAGCGTGGTGGAAGACACCTTCAGCGCGGATTACGGACGCACCCTCAATCTCAATGAGCTCCAGCTCCGCATGAAGGAGCTGCAGAGCTGGTACAGCGATGAGGGCTATTCCCTGGCGCGGATTTCAGGCCCGAGTCGGATCAGTCCCGATGGGGTGGTTCAGCTGAAGGTGGTGATCGGAACCGTCGCCGGCGTTGAGGTGCAGTTCCTGACCAAGGACGGTGACACCACAGATGACAAAGGGGAGCCGATCCGGGGCAAGACACGCCCCTGGGTGGTCACCCGCGAAATCTCAATCCAGCCCGGCGAGCCCTTCAACCGCTCCCAGCTGGAGGGGGATCTCAAGCGTCTCTATGGCACGTCACTGTTCAGTGATGTCAAGGTCACGCTCAAGCCTGTGGCCGGCGAACCGGGCAACGTCACGATCATTCTCGGCATTGTTGAGCAGTCGACAGGTTCGATCTCCGGCGGCCTGGGCTACAGCCAGAGTCAGGGCATTTTCGGCCAGGTGCAGCTCGCTGACACCAACCTGTTCGGGCGTGCGTGGAATCTCGCCCTCAACCTCACCTACGGGCAGTTCGGGGGACTTGCCAATCTCACATTCACCGACCCTTGGATCAAAGGTGACCCGCATCGCACGTCATTCAGGACGTCACTGTTTCTGAGCCGTGAGGTGCCACAGGTGTTTCAAAGCCAGGAGAACGGCAACCTGCGCACCCTCGATGACTATGCGGATAACGGCGGTTCCTATGCCTACGACATTGATTCGCGGAATAATCCTGCTGGACGCAAATTCGACAACGTCGGCGACGCCAGCGATGCCTTTGATGATGTCAGCTGGTTCGAATACGAGGGTGATTCGGTCGCTCTGCAACGGACTGGCGGCAACGTCGTGTTTGCTCGACCTCTCAATGGTGGAGACCCCTATGCCGATGCTCCCTGGAGTGTTCTGGTCGGCTTGAATGTTCAGAACGTGAGGCCGATCAACTTTTCAGGCTCATCCAGGATCTATGCGGTTGCCAACCGCAACATCGATGATGATCGTGTCTCCAACGATGACATCGTCTGCATCGCATTCAATTGCGCCACTGAAAACAACCTTGCTGGTGTGAGGGTCGCTGCGACGTACAGCAACCTCAACGATCCCCGTAATCCGACATCCGGAAACTTCTTCAGTTTCGGCACGGAGCAGTTTGTGTCTGTGGGCGAAAACTCACCGACATTCAACAAGGTGAGGGCCAGTTACACCCACTTCTTCCCGGTGAAATTCCTCAAATTCACCAAGGGCTGCCGGCCCAAGCCCGGTGAGAAGGAGGATTGTCCCCAGGCGATCGGAATTCAACTGAAGGCCGGGAGCGTCTTCGGTCAACTGCCTCCCTACGAGGCGTCCTGTCTGGGTGGTCCCAACTCCATCCGTGGTTGGTCTGACTGTGATCTGGCCGTGGGCCGCAGCTTCGGCGAAGCCACCATCGAGTACCGATTCCCGATCATCAGCATTTTTCAGGGTGAAATCTTCGCCGACGCTGGTACGGATTTCGGATCTCAGGCGAATGTTCCTGGAAAACCAGGCGAAGTGCTCGACAAGCCCGGGTCCGGCTTCTCCCTCGGAACCGGTGTGATCATCAAAACTCCGGTCGGCCCCCTGCGACTTGAGGTCGCCACCAAGGGCTTCAGCACCGAGGACTATCGCTTCAACCTTGGCGTCGGCTGGAAGTTCTGATGACCATTTGGCCCGAGACCTATGACGGCGCCTGGACTCTGTCCAGCGCTGTCACCCGTTCCGGGGTGGGACTGCATACCGGTGACAGGGTTGCCGTCACCCTTTGTCCCAGTGAGCGCCCCGGGTTCTGGGTGTCCTGGGAGGAGGACCCCGCCCATCCTCCTGTCCACCTGTCCCCGTCTCAGGTCCGGGAGAGCCAGCTCTGCACGACGCTTGATTTCGGCGACCGGCGTCTGGCTACGGTCGAGCATCTCCTGGCAGCCCTTGCCGGCACGGGCCTCACCCACGTTGAACTGCGGGTGAGTGGTGCAGAGGTGCCGCTTCTGGATGGTTCAGCCCTCCAATGGGTTGAGGCCATTGCTGAAGCGGGACTGAGTCAGGCCGGTTCCCCATCGGCTCAGAAGCCTGTTCTGACGAAGCCCATCGCCCTCCATCGCGGTGCCAGTGTGATCACGGCGGTGCCTGCTGAACACTTCAGTCTCGTCGGAGTGATCGATTTCCCTCAGCCGGCGATCGGACGCCAGCAGCTGGCCCTGGCGCTCACTCCCCAGGTTTTTGTGGATGAGATCGCACCGGCGCGAACCTTCGGGTTCAAGGACCAGGTGGACCAGCTGCGCGCCGCAGGTCTGATCCAGGGTGGTGCTCTTGATAACGCCCTCGTTTGTGATGGCGACGCCTGGATCAATCCACCCCTGAGGTTTGCTGATGAGCCGGTGCGCCATAAGCTCTTGGACCTGATTGGTGATCTGGCTCTGGTCGGCTTCCCCTCTGCGCAGGTCCTTGTCTATCGGGGCTCCCATGGGCTGCACACCGATCTTGCCGCTGCTCTCGCTGCTTCCCTTTCACCCAACCACTGACCTTCCCTTGACCCAGGCCTCCCACGCCCCTTCCGAGACGGTGCTCAACAGCGAGCAGATCATGGGGTTGCTGCCCCACCGTTATCCCTTCGCGCTTGTTGATCGGGTTCTTGAACATGAGCCCGGCGTCCGGGCCGTGGCCATCAAGAATGTGACGCTCAATGAGCCTCAGTTTCAGGGCCATTTCCCGGAGCGTCCGCTCATGCCTGGTGTTCTGATCGTTGAGGCGATGGCCCAGGTGGGGGGCTTGATCGTGAAACAGATGCCCGACCTCCCCGCCGGTTTGTTTGTCTTCGCAGGGATCGATGGTGTGCGCTTTCGCAGGCCGGTCACGCCTGGCGACCAACTGCGTATCAGCTGTGAGCTCGTCAGCCTCAAACGCCAGCGCTTCGGCAAGGTCCGCGCGGAGGCGACGGTCGATGGTCAGCTGGTCTGTTCCGGAGATCTGATGTTCTCGATGCTGGATTGATCGCCATGAGTGAGAACGCAGTGTCGGCTTTCAAAAGTGAGAAACCCGTGCAGGTTCATCCCTCAGCCTTTGTCGATCCCGGTGCAGAACTGGCTGACGGCGTGGTGATTGGTCCGGGCGCTGTGGTCGGTCCGGAGGTCCGCATCGGTTCACAGACGTGGGTCGGACCGAATGCGGTGCTCGATGGACGTCTCACGATCGGCTCCCATAACCGGATCTTTCCAGGGGCCTGTCTCGGACTGGAGCCGCAGGACCTCAAATACCGCGGTGCCCCCACAGAAGTGGTGATCGGTGATCACAACACCATCCGCGAGTGCGTCACGATCAATCGAGGCACCCACGATGGCGAAGTCACGCGCATCGGTGACCGCAATCTGCTCATGGCGTACTGCCATCTCGGTCATCAGTGTGAGCTGGGGAATGACATCGTGATGTCCAACGCCATTCAGGTGGCCGGCCATGTGGTGATCGAAGACCGGGCGGTGATCGGTGGGTGTCTGGGCGTGCACCAGTTCGTCCACATCGGTCGGATGGCGATGGTGGGTGGCATGACCAGGGTTGATCGGGATGTCCCCCCCTATTGCCTGGTTGAGGGACATCCGGGTCGGGTGAGAGGGCTGAACCGGGTCGGCTTGCGCCGCAGTGGTTTGGCTGAGCAGCATGAAGGTCGTGAGCTGCGTCAGCTCCAGGAGATCTGGACCTTGCTCTACCGCTCCGACCACGTGATCGCTGAGGCCGTCGGCCTGGCCCGTGAGCAGCCTCTGCTGCCCGCCGCCGACCACCTCTGTGGCTTCCTTGAGGCTTCCATCGCCAAAGGTCGTCGAGGTCCGATGCCGGCAGCACAACGCTGATGGTGCGTGTACTGATCAGCACCGGTGAAGTCTCCGGTGATCTGCAGGGAAGTCTCCTGGTGTCGGCGCTGCACCGCCAGGCGGCTCGGAGGGGTCTCTCCCTTGAGGTGATGGCCCTTGGCGGGCCCCGGATGGAAGCCGCCGGCGCTGAGCTGCTGGCAGATACGGCCCCGATGGGGTCGATCGGTCTCCTGGAGGCGTTGCCGCTGGTGCTCCCCACCCTGAGACTTCAGGCCAGGGTCAACCGAGAGCTCACGGCGCGTCCGCCGGATGCGGTGGTGCTGATCGATTACATGGGGGCCAATGTTCGCCTCGGTCAGCGCCTGCGTCGCACGCTGCCAGAGATCCCCATCACGTATTACATCGCCCCTCAGGAATGGGCCTGGCGGATGAATGATGGCGGGACGAGCAGTCTCCTCAGCTTCACGGACCGGATTCTCGCGATCTTTCCAGAGGAGGCGTCCTTCTATGCATCCCATGGGGCCGATGTCACCTGGGTCGGGCATCCGTTGCTCGATCTCGCAGCCGCGCGCCCTGATCGCTCCGCGGCCTGTCAGCAGCTGGGACTGAATCCAGACGCACGTCTGCTTCTTCTCCTGCCGGCCTCCAGGATCCAGGAACTTCGCTACCTGATGCCTGTGCTGGCTGAGGTCGCTGCACGCCTGCAGGCGCGCGATCCAAGTCTTCAGGTCATCGTTCCTGCAGGGCTGAGCCGTTTTGAGGAGCCACTCGCGCAGGCCCTGGCTGCCGCCGGCGTGCAGGGACGGGTCATTCCTGCAGCGGACGCGGACAGGCTCAAACCGGCGCTGTTCAGTGCTGCAGACCTCGCCCTCGGGAAATCCGGCACGGTCAACCTGGAGCTGGCCCTTCAGGGGGTCCCGCAGGTCGTCGGCTATCGGGTCAGCCGCTTGACGGCCTGGGTCGCACGCCATGTCCTGCGTTTCAAGGTCGATCACATCTCACCGGTCAATCTGCTGCTGAACGAACGCCTCGTGCCTGAACTGCTCCAGGATGAATTCACCGTTGACGCGTTCATGGCTCAGGCTCTGCCCCTGCTGGAGGACGGCGACTGCCGTGCTCGCATGCAAGACGGCTACCGACGCCTGCGTGAGACGCTTGGCAGCCCTGGTGTGACGGACCGCGCCGCCGCAGCCATCCTTGATTCCATCCAGCCATGATCAAGCGCCTTTCCAGAACTCTTCTGCCCCTTCTGCTGCTTGCACAGGTTCTTGGCCCGCTTCCTGCTGTCTGGGCTGAAACCATCGAGGAGGCTGTGCTGGCCGGTGGTTGTTTCTGGTGTCTCGAGCACGATCTGGAGACGGTTCCCGGCGTGATCTCTGCAGAAAGCGGCTACAGCGGCGGTCATGTCGACAATCCCACCTATCGGGCCGTGAGTGGTGAAACCACAGGCCATCAGGAAGCGGTGCGTGTGCGTTTTGACAGTGACCGACTCAGTTACCCATCGCTCCTGCGTCACTACTGGCGCAACGTCGATCCCCTGGACGGTGGCGGGCAGTTCTGCGATCGAGGTGATTCCTACCGACCCGTGATCTTTGCTGCGGGGGGTGATCAGTTGACTGCTGCCAAAGCCAGCGCCGCCTCAGCCGCGCGAGAGCTTGAGGTGGATCCTGCTGCGGTCAAGGTGGACATCCGTTCGGCTGCGCGGTTCTGGCCTGCCGAGGACTACCACCAGAACTATGCCGAAAGGAATTCACTTCAGTACAACTATTACCGCTGGGCCTGTGGGCGTGATCGCAGGCTCGACGCGGTCTGGGGTCCCAACGCCCGCGAAGGTTCACCCTGGCCTCAGCCCTGACACCAAGGTGGATTCACTGACGTGATTCCCTGCTTTGAATGTGAGGAAAAGATGAAGAGGCCGGAGTGGTTCGCTCACGCACTTCTCAGTGAAGGTGCGGGTTTTCCCACTTTTTTATCCGATTCCCTTTGATTACCATTCCTCTGAGAAGTGAGGGAGGGTTGTATGTATCTGCTGACCATCCGAGATGGTCTCGTGACCCGTCATGTCGGTCCTTACCCTTCGCCCAAGCAGGCCTCCGACGATCTTGACCGCGTTCTCGACACCTGTTCCGAGAAAGCCCGATGGCAGATTCATGCCCTGGAATGCCCCGGTGAGCTTTGCTTCACCCGTTCAGGAGACTCCGAGACATTGTCGGTCACCGCAGCAGCGTCGTAGCGGCCTCAGCTTCGCTTGCTGGGCTTCTGTTTGGAGGGGTATCCCCTGAGAAGCCCGCTTTCAATCATCAGCCCGACGCCTGCATTGATCAGGATCAGGCTCAGGGTTCCGTACCACCACCAGGGACCGCCATCGCCGCCGATGAGCTGCAGGGTCCTGCGGCTGATGGCTTCTCCGAAGAGGCACAGCCCAGCGGGCAGCAGGAGGATTCCCAGTTGTGCGCGTACGTACCAACGCAGGGGGCTTGACGCCATGGCGGTGCTGCTCCGTCCCAGGAAATCTAGGCCGGGGTGCTGTGGCTCTTCACCCAGTTCACCAAGGTTCTGACGCCGTACCCGGTGGCACCTGCAGGGTTCATGCCGCGTCCCTTGTCGCTCCAGACGGTGCCGGCGATATCAAGGTGGGCCCAGGGGATCTCCGCGTTCACGAATTCCTTGAGGAACAGGGCCGCTGTGATTGACCCTCCCGGGCGTGGACCGGTGTTCTTGAGATCGGCGTACTGCGATTTCAGGCCATCCCTGTAGCTGGTCTGCAGAGGCATGCGCCAGAGCCCCTCGCCGGCGTCAGCAGCTGAGGCACAGAGTGACTCCGCCAGGGAGTCATCCGGGCTCCACAGGCCTGCCACCTCCTCGCCGAGCGCAATCACACAGGCACCCGTGAGGGTGGCGAGGTCGACGATCGCATCAGGATTCAGCTTGCTGGCGTAGACAAGCGCATCAGCGAGGGTGAGTCGTCCCTCGGCATCGGTGTTGTTGATCTCGATGGTTGTGCCGTTCGAGGCGGTGACGATGTCGCCCGGGTGAACAGCTGATCCGTTGACCATGTTTTCGCAGGCCGCCACCACGACATGGACTTCCACGCCACGCGGTTTGAGCTCAGCGATGCTCCGCATCGCGCCCAGAACAGCAGCACTCCCCCCCATGTCGTACTTCATCATGTGGATCTGCGCGGCACCCACCTTGAGGTTGTAGCCGCCTGAGTCGAAGGTGAGTCCCTTGCCGACGAGCACAAGCCGCCGCTGGATCGGGCCCTCACCCCGATAGGTCAGATGGATGAATTTGGGATCAAGGTCGGAGCCCTGGCTGACGGCCAGGTAGGCCCCCATTCCCTGGGCTGCACAGTCACTTCGCTCCAGCACGGTCAGCTCGAGCTGATGCTCTTCAGCCATCGTCGCGGCAATCTCGGCCATGCGACCGGGGGTGAGGCTGTTGGGCGGTGCCGCCACAAGCTCCCTTGCCAGCTCCACCCCGGCACAGATCGGGGCCACGGCTGCCAGGGCCGTTTCGCTCTTGTCCGGGAGCGGGCCGAGGATGTCAACCTGCTCAAACCCATTGGTTGGCTCAGCCTCTCCCCGGAACCGCTGGTCCTTGAAGCAGCTCAGTCGAACGGCTTCTGAGGCGGCTTGGATGGCGTCGCTGGTGTGGTCACACCACGGGAACAGAAGCCCGAGCTTGGTGCCTTGGCCGAGGCCGGCCTTGGCGGCGCTGGCGGCCGCCGTCCGGAGGGACTCAAGGTCAGGTTTGTCCTGACTCCCGAGTCCGACCAGGACCAGGCTGTCGAGACCATCCTTCAGCACCTGCAGGGCAGCCACCTCACCAGGTTTGCTGCGGAAGCGTCTCTGCTCGAGCCATGGGCCGATGCTGAGGCCCAGTCGTTCCTCCAGCTGGGGGATCAGCCCAGTCGGATCCTCCGCATAAAGTCCAATCGCCAGAACTTGGCCTGTCCAGGTCTGCAGAGTTGCGGAAGTCGGAGTGAACTGCATCGCTGCGGCATGTCTTGCTTCGATGCTACGGAGCCGGAAGCGTTGCGGGTGATGATTCGGCGCTTGGTCAGTTCACTCGGCATGGAAGGGTGTGGCCCA
>JBGKDM010000251.1:0-2444 GCA_042954165.1 Synechococcus sp. | reverse complement strand
CCCGAGGTCTGTGGCCTGAGTGGTTCGGGCTATCACCTCACACTTCACCACAGCGGCTACGGGGACTGCACCGTGGGGGACCTCACCCTGATTGATTGCCCGAATGAGCTGGTGGTCGAGGAGTTCGTGCGTTGGATGCGTGGTGCCGGCCACACCCTGGTGCCATGAGTCCGGTGCGGTTCGCCCCATCCACAAAAGGAGACCGTGAACGGCGGGTCTTCAGCTCCAGGCGCCAGCGCCCCCTGCCGCCGCCCTGGCGTCAGGGCCTCGAGGGGGCTCTGATGACCCTGCTTGGGGTTGGCCTGCTGGCGTTTCTGGTCTGGCTTCCGGAGCGGATGGATGCCCTGGTGATCGTCAGTGAGGCGATCTTTCAGTTGATTGAAGGGGTCAAGCAGCTCGTGGCCGCCCTGCTCGGATTCGGTTCGCTGCTGCTCATCGCCGCCATGCTGTTGGCCGGCCTGATCTCCCTGCTCGGCGGCATCGTGCGCCTTGTGCGGGCCACGGTGAGAACCCTGAAGACCCCGTCCCGGCGCCCACGTCGGCGTTTGCCGGTTGAAAAGCGGCGGGCAGCCGTGCCGCGGCGCTGACATGCGGCACATGGCGCTGACATGCAGCACATAAGGTCAGCGCCCAACGTCAGGGACGCCGTCGGGGGGCGAGGGCCTTCTGCAATGACCAGAGTTCAGCGAGGCTGATCAGACCATCGCCGTTCCGGTCGAGGGCTGGGAAGTGCCGATTGATCCAGGGCAGAGCCCGCGCTTCCTGGCGGTCCAGCCGCCCATCGCCGTTGTGGTCAGCGCGCTGAAAGTGGGTCTGAAGACGCAGGCCGTTGCGATGCGGAGAGCGCTGCCTGAAATCCTCCAGCAAAAGAAATCCCCGGGAGTCAGGGCGCTGCAACCGGCGTTCGAGAAACAGCTTCCCCTCGACCTCCGCTGGCATCAACCGCCCATCGCCATTGACATCCATGCGCACGAACATGGCCTCCATCCGTTCGCTGTAGCGGCGGATGTCCTCCTGGGCCACGGCGCTGTCGACCACAACCACCCCAGAACCGGCCAACGCCAGCAGAGACACTCCACTGATGCAAACGCGACGGGACAACCAGGTCATGACCTCAGCCTATGAAGCCTGCGCGGACTTGCTCATGACTGAACCATGACTGGAACGGCCGGAGCTGTGACAGAGCCCGATTTCTGCAGACAGGATCCCCCACGCTGCATACGATCGCACCAGTCGTTCCGGGCGGGTTGACCATGGCGAAAGCCTCGATGATCTGGGTCGTGGACGACGATCCCGAGCTTCGCCAGATGGTGGGCACCTACCTGATTGATCAGGGATACGACGTGCGCTCCCTCTGCGATGTGAAGCAGTTCGAGGCGAGGCTGGAGTTTCAGCGTCCCGATCTGGTGGTGCTGGATCTGATGATGCCCGGCGACGACGGGCTGACAGCCCTCCGCCGTCTCCGGGATGCCGGGGATGATCTGCCGGTGGTGATGCTGACGGCGCGGGGTGAAGCCGTCGACCGGATCATCGGCCTGGAACAGGGAGCCGATGACTACCTCGGCAAGCCGTTCCTGCCCCGTGAACTCTCGGCCCGCATCGATGCGGTCTTGCGACGTCGCAGTGCCCTGCCCGCAGGCACACCTGTGGCCGAAGGCGGTGATGTCAGCTTTGGAGACAACGTGCTCAGCCTGGCCTCCCGCACCCTGTGCCGGGATGACGTGCCGGTTGTGATCACCAGCGGAGAGTTCAGTCTGCTGGCGGCGTTCGCCCAGCATCCCCATCGACCCCTGTCGCGGGAACGCCTGATCGAGCTGGCCCGTGGCCCGGGCAGTGACACCGACAGCCGCAGCATGGACGTTCAGATCTCCCGGGTCCGCAAACTGGTGGAGCCGGATCCGAGCCGGCCCCGTTACATCCAGACCGTGTGGGGCTACGGCTATGTCTTTGTGCCGGACGGCGAGCCTCGCTCTCGTTCCTAACGATGTGGGCCTGGTCGTGGGGCATCAGACCCAGGGCCAGACCCATGAGACAGCCATTCCCAGACCGCGTCCTGGCATCCCTTCGCGGTGACCTCGTTGGGCAGGTCGCGTCTGCCAGCGCCTACATCGACACCTTCCTGGACTACAACCTCCAGCCTGGCGTGGCCCGAACCCTGTTAGCCGCCCGTCGTGAGATGCATCGGGTTCAGCCTCCATCGCTGCAGCCATCACCATCGCTGAACTGGAGGGCAACTGATGGCAGCACTTCGCGCCAATGACCCTTATGGCTTCAAGTGCTGACTGTCAGGAGGGGTGCAAGACCTAGGGGAGACAGTGGTGGAGGAACTGCTGCTGGACTGGCTCTATTCGCTCCTGACTGCGGAGGACAAGGACAGGCTGATGGGTTGGCAGGTGGGCGTGAGGCTCTAATCCTTTCTAGGGATACGGCTCAGAAAAACCTCA
>JBGKDM010000250.1:0-4677 GCA_042954165.1 Synechococcus sp. | reverse complement strand
TCCTTTACAGTTTTGCAGTGCTGCTGAGCAGAGCTCCAGTACGACTTGAACCTCGACAATTCACCCTCTCTGTCCCGACCAGGACACGTCTGCGCTTCCTATGTCCACCGCTATTGCTCAGCAGAAGATCCGCATCCGCCTCAAGGCGTTTGACCGCCGCATGCTGGATCTGTCATGCGACAAAATCATTGAAACTGCCGACAACACGGCTGCGACAGCCATCGGCCCCATCCCCCTCCCAACGAAGCGCAAGATCTACTGCGTGCTGCGTTCTCCCCACGTGGATAAGGATTCCCGTGAGCACTTCGAGACCCGCACCCACCGCCGGATCATCGACATCTACGGCCCCTCCGCCAAAACCATCGATGCCCTGATGAAGCTGGATCTGCCCAGTGGTGTCGACATCGAAGTGAAGCTCTGAGGACCACACGTCCATCAGGTCAGCTGCCTAGGATTGCTTTTTCTGGAAGCATCCTGCGTGGCTGATCTGTCCGTCAGAGAGTTGCCCCTCTTCCCTCTGCCGGATGTTGTGCTGTTTCCGAGGGACGTTCTGCCTCTGCACATCTTCGAGTCGAGGTACCGAATGATGCTGCAGAGCGTGCTTGAAGATGATCGCCGTTTCGGTGTGGTGCGCTGGGATCCAACCAGCCAATCCATGGCCTCGATCGGTTGTTGCGCGGAAGTGCTCCAGCACCAGACCGGAGATGACGGTCGCAGCAACATCGTCACCCTCGGCCAGCAGCGCTTTCGAATCCTCGATGTGGTCAGAGAGACGCCTTATCGCACCGCCATGGTGAGTTGGATCGAGGACGAGCCGGTCGACGATTCGACCCAGCTGGCCGATCTGTCGAAATCCGTTGAGCAGGCCCTCCGCGATGTGGTGGAACTCACCGGAAAACTGACCAATTCCCAGGCCTCGCTGCCTGATGACCTCCCCGATCTTCCGCGTGAACTGTCGTTCTGGATCGGCGCCCATCTGGGAGGTCCCGTCGCCGAACAGCAGCAGGCCCTGCTGGAGCTGACGAACACCCACGAACGCCTCACCCTGGAATACGACATGCTCGACGAGACGCGACGGCAACTGGCCGCTCGCACCGTGCTTCGTGACACCTTGGCCAACGTCGACGGATGAGTGTGTCGGTTGGTCTCGTCCTCGCCGTTGCCCTTGCGGTGGCGATAGTCACTGTTGGCCTGCTGTGGTCCCGGCGCAACCGTGCGTATCACTCCAGTGCCAGCGTCGCTGCCGCCTACGACGCATGGACGGACGACAGGTTGCTGGAGAACCTCTGGGGAGAGCACGTTCATCTCGGCCATTACGGCGATCCACCGAGGCGACGCGATTTCCGCGACGCCAAAGCCGATTTTGTTCATGCGCTGGTTCACTGGAGTGGACTGGACACGCTTCCTGCCGGATCCAGGGTCCTTGATGTGGGTTGCGGAATCGGAGGGAGTGCCCGGATCCTGGCCCGCGATTATGGATTCGAAGTGGTGGGAATCAGCATCAGCCCCTCCCAGGTGGCGCGGGCCAGCGCTCTCACACCCCAGGGGCTGAACTGCCGGTTCGCCGTGATGGACGCCCTCGATCTCCAACTGGATGATCAGAGCTTCGATGCCGTCTGGAGTGTGGAAGCAGGACCGCACATGCCCGACAAGCAGCGCTACGCCGACGAGCTCCTGCGGGTGCTGAAACCAGGCGGAACCCTTGCCGTGGCGGACTGGAACCGGCGTGATCCCAGCGATGGCGCCATGAACCGGCCGGAACGCTGGGTGATGCATCAGCTGCTGACCCAGTGGGCCCACCCCGAATTCGCAAGCATCAAGGGGTTTCACCGAAACCTTGAATCCAGCGTCCACCGGCGCGGAGTCATCGAAGTGGGCGACTGGACCCGTGCCACCCTGCCATCCTGGATCGACTCGATCGCTGAGGGCGTTCGCCGTCCTGGCGCCGTGCTGAGCCTGGGACCGTCTGCAGTGCTTCAGGGCCTGCGGGAAACACCGACGCTGCTGTTGATGCACTGGGCCTTTGCCACGGGTCTGATGCAGTTCGGCGTGTTTCGGACCTCCCGATCATCGGCGGGATGAGGGCCCCATCCACAGACCGATCGCGACGCGATCCGGCGCCAGCCATAGAGCAGGAAACCAACGAGCTGACGGTGAGCTGGGAGGACTACCACCGACTGATCGAACATCTGGCACTGCAGCTGCACAATGCGCAGGCCCCGTTTGATCAGATCGTGGCGCTGTCGCGCGGTGGTCTTCGTCTGGGCGATGCCCTGTCACGCCTTTTTCAGCGCCCGCTGGTCGTGATGGCGGCCAGCAGCTATGGCGGCGATCAGGAGCGAACCCAGGGGGAACTGGTCCTGGGTCATCAATTGGCACACACCTGCACTGAGCTGGGGCCAAGACTCCTCCTCGTGGATGATCTGGCAGACAGCGGGGCAACCCTGGAGGCTTCCCGACGGTGGCTGATTGACACTCTCGAGCCGGCTGCGGTCATCACTGCTGTGCTCTGGTGCAAGGCACACAGTTGCATCACCCCTGACTTCCTGGCCGTGGAACTACCCCACAATCCCTGGATCAACCAGCCGTTCGAAGCCTGGGATCAGACGACACCCGACCAACTTCGTGCCCTCGGAACATCTCAGTCTTCCGGCAACTCAGAACTCGGGTAGGCACCGAACTGGGCCAGGTGCTCGCACAGGGGTGCGAGACGCTCCGTGAGTTGCTGCAACAGCGCGCCCCCACCCGAGGGCAGGTCCACATCCAGGAAAAACACGTACTCACCGAGCTCACGCTTGGAGGGGCGTGATTCGATCCGGCTCATGTTGAGGCCAAGGTCGGCCACCGCCGCCAGGGCCTCCAGCAAGGCACCCGGGGCGTTGCGATGCAGTGAGAAGGCCAGGCTCGCGACATCGCCCTCGGTTCGCCGCTCACCGCGTTGCAACAGCAGAAAGCGGGTGCAGTTCCCGGAAGCATCATTGATTGGATAGGCGAGGGCCTCGAGATCGTCGTCGTTCTGCAGGAAACGGCTGGCGATCGCCGCACGGAAGCGACTGCCTTTCACCATCCTGGCCGCCTCCGCCGTCGACGTTGTAGCCAGCTGCAGCGCATTGGGGAGATGGGAGGCCAACCAGCCACTGCACTGCGCCAGGGCCTGGGGATGGGAGAGCACCTCGGAGATTTCCCGCAGGGTGCCGCTGCTGAGCAGGGCATGACGGATCGGAAGCACCACGGCCCGCCGAATGCAGATCTCGGGATTCGACCACAGGGCATCGAGGCTGGCCGTCACCCCGCCTTCAACCGAGTTCTCGACGGGAACCACAGCCGCATCACATCGCCCGTCTGCTACGTGCTCCACCACAGATCGCAGGCTCACACACGGCAGCAGTTCGGCGGCGTTGAGGCCTTCCAGCTGCATCAGTGCCCTGGTGGCCCGCTCCCCATAGGTGCCGTGGGGACCGAGAAATGCCACAGAGACAGGCATCGTCAGGCGAATACACACTCGATAGGATCATGCCGCGTCGGCCAACGCTCATGCTTCTGGCTTTCAGTGCCAGCCAGACCCTGAATCTGGCCGTGGAGTCCCAGATGGACCGTCTCCCTGCCTACCTGAACCAGGAAGAGCGGGTGGTGAAGGCGTTGCTCGATGCCGATCAACTTGAACGCCTCGGTCCCGGCCAGTACCGCTACACCGTGACCACGATTCAGGTGTTTCAGCTCCGGGTGAAACCGGTGGTGACGCTCAGCGTGGTCCGCGACGGTCCGACCCTTGTGATGCGCGCGGTGGATGCCCAGCTTGAAGGCCTCGGCATGGTCGACGACTTCAAGCTCAGTCTTGAGTCCGTGCTGGAGGCCAGCAGCATGGGACTGGAGGGTCTGGCCACCCTGGGGGTCAGCGTGAGTCAACCACCACTGCTGCGCCTGATTCCACGCAAGGTGCTGGAAAGCACTGGAGAATCCATCCTCAACGGCATTCTGCTCACCATCAAGGGACGGGTCGGACGCCAGCTCGTCGCCGATTTTCACGACTGGTGCGCGCTGAATCCCGCCACTTAGCCACCTTGTGGCGGTGACAACACCTTCTTCAGAAATGTCCGTCGATGCAGAGGGGTGGGGCCCCGATGCAGCACGGCCTGGCGATGAACTGCTGTGCCATAGCCGGCATGGCGCTCAAGTCCGTAGGCAGGGAAACGCAACGCAAGGCGCCTGATCAGTGCATCGCGAGCCTCCTTGGCGAGCACACTTGCAGCGGCGATTGCAGCACTGTGGCTGTCACCTCGCACCAGGGTTTGTTGCGGATGGGGCCAGAGGCGCAGCGGCAGCACCCCATCCACCAGCACGAGATCGGGACGCTGCGGTAGCCGTTGCAGCGACCGCAGCATGGCGAGCTCAGTGGCATGGCGAATACCATGGCGATCGATCTCCTCTGCTGACGCCTGCCCCAGGGCCCAGGCATGGGCAGCCTGTGTGATCAAAGGAACCAGGCGGGAACGGCGACGGGGCGTCAACGCTTTGCTGTCGGTCAGCCCCTCGGCACGCAGGGAGACCGCCGCCTCTTCCGACAACACGACCACGCCTGCGAAGACAGGACCGAACCAGCAGCCGCGGCCCACTTCGTCAATGCCCACTTCGACGGTTGACGACGCGGGCGGGAGATCAGTCGACAACGGCAGCAGA
>JBGKDM010000249.1:0-1785 GCA_042954165.1 Synechococcus sp. | reverse complement strand
CTGAGGCAATTTCTCTGGACACCCAGCGCGCCTCTGGGGCCAGCCGCAACGGAAGATGAAGAGGTGGATCAGAGCGTGGCGACGTGAGTCAGCACCCCTCCCTCAACACCAGACCTGCCGTCGGCCTGGTCCCTCGCCGCCTTGCCTGGGAGATTCTGGAAGCCGTGGCTGCTGGGGGGTATGCGGATGTGGCGTTCGACCGCGTGTTGCGCGGTACAACGCTTTCCGTGCAGGACCGCGGGCTGGTGACGGAAGTGGCCTATGGGGCGATCCGCCAACGGCGTCGTCTCGACCGTTGGCTGGATCGGTTGGGGCGCGTGCCGGCCTCCAAGCAGCCTCCCCGTCTGCGCTGGCTCCTCCATGTGGGCCTCTATCAGCTCCTTTGCATGGAGAGGATCCCCGATGCCGCAGCCGTGAACACCACGGTGGAACTGGCGAAACGTCATGGCCTCAAGCGCCTGGCACCGGTTGTCAATGGGGTGTTGCGGGCTGCGATACGGGCGAAACAGAGCGGTGAGGCTCTTGATCTGCCAGGGGACCCTGCCCTGCGCCTAGCGCTTCAGCAGTCCCTCCCGGATTGGTTTTGTCGGGATCTCCAGCGCTGGTGCGGGGCTGACCAGGCTGAGCGTGTTGCCCGAGCGTGCAATCAGGTTCCGCCCCTTGATCTCAGGGTGAATCGCTTGCGCTGCACGCCGGCTGCGTTGACAGCGGCATTGGAGCAGCACGGACTGCGTGTGATGCCGATTCCAGGATGCCCTGATGGTCTTCAGGTCCTCGAGGGTGGAGGTGACCTGCGCCAATGGCCCGGTTTTGAGCAGGGACACTGGTGTGTGCAGGATCGTGCGGCGCAGTGGGTGGCGCCTTTGCTGGCCCCAGAGCCCGGCGATCGTGTTCTTGATGCTTGTGCCGCTCCAGGGGGCAAGGCCACCCATCTCGCCGAATTGATGCAGAACAAGGGCGAGGTGTGGGCGATCGATCGGTCGGCTGGCCGTCTTCGCAGGGTGGCGGCCAACGCTGCCCGGCTTGGCACTGACTGCCTTCAGGCCATGGCTGCTGACGCTTCGGCACTGTTGGATCAGAAGCCGCAGTGGCGCGGTTACTTTCAGCGCATTCTTCTCGATGCTCCCTGCTCCGGGCTCGGCACCCTGGCCCGCCATCCCGATGCCCGCTGGCGTGTCAGTCCGGACTCCATCAGCACCCTCGTGCCCCTGCAGGCCAGGCTGCTGGACGCGATGGTCCCTTTGCTTGCGCCTGGTGGAACCCTTGTCTATGCCACGTGCACCATTCACCCTGCAGAGAACGGGGAGCGGATTGCGTCGTTTCTCGGGACCCATCCGGCGTTTGTGCTCCGCCATGAGGAACAGCGCTGGCCTGACCCTGAGGGAGGTGATGGCTTCTATGCCGCGGTGATTCAGGCGCGAGCAGAGGACGTTATCTGACGTCGGCTGCAGAACCGATCAGCGGGGGCGATTGATCGGAACACCGCTGTCGTCCCTGAGCACCGGCGGAAGCTGTCGGGGCGGTTCTGGGTCTGAGGGTGCGTCCAAAGCATCGAAGCTTGGCAGCTCGAGGCCATCGTCAAATGGATTGGTGGGGTCCGTCTGGCTGTTCGGATCGGAGTCGGGCGTTGCCTTGTCTGCATCTTTCTCTTTGGGTTTGACAACGGTGCTGCGGTCCCAGCTGTTGTCTTTGGGGCCTCTGTAGACGCGTGTCAGTTCCGGCTTGGGGGGGAAGGCCTGCACGGGGAAACTGTCTTTCACCGTGGTCATGAACTGCTTCCAGGCC
>JBGKDM010000248.1:0-9341 GCA_042954165.1 Synechococcus sp. | reverse complement strand
AGCCAACGCGAACTGGATGAATGAAGAGGACGGATCGATCGTCTCGAACAACAACAACACCAGCCCGATTCTCTGAACTGAACCTGTCAGACTCTCGATGACCCCGTCACAGAACTCCGTGCGCGACATCCTGATCAGCTCCGCGGTGTGTGTGGCTTGCCTCGTGGTCGCTCTCGTGAGCCAGATCGTGGCACCCTCAACCGTGGTCGCAGCACAGCCAGCCGACCGTGTTGCTGTGGCCCAGGCCGTGGCGCAGAGCAACACGTCACAGCCGGCAACAGCTGCCCCCCTCGAACTTGATCCAGAAGACCCCAACCCAACCCTTTTCGCGATGGCTACCGATTCGTCTCCCTCTGATGCAACCGGTCT
This sequence comes from Synechococcus sp., assembly GCA_042954165.1. Classification (GTDB taxonomy): domain Bacteria; phylum Cyanobacteriota; class Cyanobacteriia; order PCC-6307; family Cyanobiaceae; genus Synechococcus_C. The sequence goes on along the minus strand of JBGKDM010000248.1, from coordinate 8,972 downwards.
TGGCGGACCGATGAATGTCGATAAACCCCAGATCACTGCCAGTGGATTGAGCATCACTGATCTTGAGTTGGGATCTGGAGCAGAAGCCAGTGCAGGCCAGACCGTTGTTGTGCACTACCGCGGCACCTTGGAAGATGGCAGTCAGTTCGACGCCAGCTACGACCGTGGAACGCCCTTCAGCTTCCCGCTCGGTGCAGGCCGTGTCATCAAAGGATGGGATGAAGGTGTTCAGGGGATGAAGGTCGGCGGCAAGCGCAAACTGGTCATTCCTCCAGATCTGGGCTATGGAGCCCGTGGCGCCGGTGGTGTGATTCCGCCCAATGCAACGCTGATCTTCGAAGTGGAACTTCTCGAGGTGAAGGGCTGATCGCGCTGGCGAAACCTGAGGTGGCGGGGCTCTCGTTAGGATCCCGCCGCTGAGCGTTCTTTTCATGGCCCATACCCTTCCCCAGCTCCCTTACGCCATTGACGCGCTGGAGCCCCACATTTCCCGCTCCACGCTCGAGTTTCACCACGGGAAGCACCACAATGCCTACGTCACGAATCTGAACAAGGCCATCGAAGGAACCGACCTCGATGGCAAGAGCCTCGAAGAGGTCATCGCGTCCGTCGCCGGAGACGCAGGTAAGGCCGGCGTCTTCAACAATGCAGCCCAGGTCTGGAACCACAGCTTCTACTGGCAGTGCATGAAGCCCGGTGGCGGTGGACAACCCACAGGAGCTCTGCTCGACAAGATCAATGCCGACTTCGGCAGCTACGACGCCTTTGTCGATCAGTTCAAGACAGCCGGTGCCACCCAGTTCGGCAGTGGATGGGCCTGGCTGGTTCTCGACAATGGCACGCTGAAAGTGACCAAGACCGCCAATGCTGATCTGCCTCTGGCCCATGGTCAGACCGCACTGCTGACCATGGACGTGTGGGAGCACGCCTACTACCTGGATTACCAGAACCGTCGTCCCGACTACATGACCACCTATCTCGACAAACTGGTGAACTGGGACTTTGTGGCTGCCAATCTGGCCGCAGCCTGATTCCGGTTATCGGATCCAATCCCCCGCCTGGTCGGGGGATTTTTTTGTCTTCCACCGATGGGCGACCGGCCTGAGCGAGCGAAGCCGACTGGTGTCAGCCTCCGATCAGTGTTCGCAGACCAGCCTCCACATCCTCCTGACGCATCAGCGCTTCGCCGACAAGCACCGCTCCAGCACCAGCGCGCTCAACACGATCCAGATCACCTCGGTGGTTCAGACCCGACTCACTGACCAGCAGGGAACCCTGCTGGGCAATGCGCTCAGCGAACGTCGATGAAAGGGTTTCCGTTGTTGCGAGATCCGTCTCAAACGTGGTCAGATCTCTGTTGTTGATTCCGATCAAGGGGAAACCGCCGAGGTTGAGCACCCGGTCCATTTCCTCGCGGTCATGCACCTCCACCAGAACAGTGAGCCCCAAGGCTGCTGCCACCTTGGACAGATAGGAGAGATCCTGGTCCGTGAGGATGGCTGCGATCAGAAGCGCGGCATCAGCACCTGCAGCTCGGGCCTGATAGAGCTGATAGGGGGTGAGGATGAAGTCCTTGCAGAGAAGAGGAAGCTCGACGGCGCTCCGAACATCCACGAGGACATCAAAGCCCCCCTGGAAAAATGTCTTGTCGGTGAGAACCGACAGACAGCTTGCCCCGCCCGCGGCGTAGGCCTTGGCAATGGCGACTGGATCGAAATCAGCTCGGATCACCCCCTTGCTCGGGCTCGCCTTTTTCACTTCGGCAATCACCGCAGGCTTGTTCGGGGCCTGCGAGAGAGCAGCGAGAAAGTCACGGGCTGGGGGCAGCTGGGCCACCTTGCTCTTCAGCTGATCGAGGGGCATGCGCTGTCTGGCGACAGCCACCTCTCGATCCTTTTCCCAGACGATTTTCTCGAGGATGTGACGCGGCTCTCCGTCTTCGTGGGGAATGGCGTACTCCAGATGAGCCACCTGAACAGATGGATTGGGGGGTCTGCGACGAATCTCCATGGAATGCTCCTCAGGCCACAAGGGATTGAGCCGCTTGCTTGTAAGCGACTTCGACCACTTCACTCAGGGTCGGATGGGTATGGACCTCCGTGGAGAGTTGCCTCACGCTCTGACGGCGTGCCACTGCATTCGCGACCTCCTGAATCAGGTCAGCCGCATGAAGCCCATAGATGTGTGCACCGAGGACCTCTCCCGAACGCTTGTTGAAGAGGAGTTTCATCAGTCCATCACTCTCAAGCTCTGCCAGAGCTTTCGAATTGGCTTTGAAATAACTGCGCACGACACCCAGCTCGAACCCATCCTGAGCGGCCTGCTGTTTTGCGTCGGCTTCACTGAGACCGACGGAACTGATCTCCGGATGGGTGAAGGTGGCCGCGGGAATGCTGCGGTAATCAATGGTGCGTGCGTGGCCGAGAATGTTGTCAACGGCAACCGTGCCCTGGGCAGCAGCGGTGTGAGCCAGCATCAGCTTTCCAGTGACATCGCCGACTGCCCAGAGGTGAGGGACTGGTTCGCCGTTCTGCAGAACGCGCATGCTGTCGTCAATGGCGACGAACCCCCGATTCGTTTCAATCCCGAGGGCATCAAGGTTGAGATCCTTGGAGCTCGGGACACGACCGGTCGCCACAAGGACTGCGTCCACCTCGAGGGTTTCCACAGGCTCACGGGTCTGCATGTCCACCAGCTCGATCTGAACAGGTGCCCCTGGCTTGATTGACTTGGCGAGCACACCCGAGCGTGCATCGATGTCGCGCCCGTCAATCAGCTTGCGCGCAGCGAGTTTGGCGATATCCGGGTCAAACGTGGGCATCACCCGATCCAACGCCTCGATCATGGTCACCTCGCAGCCGAGGGCTGTGTACACATCCGCGAACTCGAGGCCGATGTATCCGCTGCCGATGATGGCGATCCACCGCGGCAGCCACTCCAGGTTCACCGCTTCGTCACTGGTGAAGACACTGCGGCCGTCGGTTTCAATCCCCGGCGGAACGAAGGGGTCTGAACCGGTTGCGATGATCACATCGCGTGCCGTGATCACCCTGTCCACACCGCTGATCTCGCGCACACCAACCTTCTGGACACCCTCGAGTCGTCCTTTGCCGCGAATGATGGTGACACCGGCACGCTCAAGGGTTTTGGTGAGATTTCCCCGGATCGCCGCAACAAGCTGATTGGCGTGATCAGCAATTTTCTGCCGCTCGAAACGGACGGGTGCGGCGTGGATCCCGAAGCTCTGCAGATGCTCGGCATCCGCCAGTTCACGCACCTTGCCGCTTGCTGCCAGCAGTGCCTTGGAGGGCACACAACCGCGATTCACACAGGTGCCTCCCATGTCACGGGATTCGATGATCGCCACCTTGAGGCCATGGTCGGCTGCGTGCTTGGCGGCGTCGAAGCCGCCATAACCGGCACCGATCACGATCACATCGAAGTCGAAACTGGTGTCGCTCACCCGGACTGCTGCGTGGAAGCAGTCATTCTCGCCCGTCGCCGTTCCAGAAGGAGAGGAACGGCAGCCGAGGCCACATTCAACGACTCCACGGCCGGACTGTGAGGCAGGGTGACGCCGTGGGTGCAGCAGGCCTGCAAACGGGGATGAAGTCCATTTCCCTCGTTCCCAAGCACAAGCACGGTGGGCTTCGTCCAGTCGAGGTCCCAGTAGGCAACAACGTCCTGGGGTCCTTCGGCGCTGGGCACAAGCGTTGCCACCACCTGCATGCCGGCGTGCCTCGCTGCCTGAAGAGCCGTCAGAAGGGCGTCGACGCCAGCGGCTTCAGACGGTCCGAAGCGCTGATGAGGCAGATGCAGGATTGCACCCGCGGAGCTGCGCACCACTTTCGGGCTGAGGGGGTCAGCACCGGAAGCCAGCCAGACCTGATCGACGTCGCCAGCGAGGGCTGTTCTCAAAAGAGTGCCGAGATTACCGGGGTCCTGCAGACGATCCAGTGCCAGAACAAAATCAGATGCTTGAGGCGGTTGGGGAAGCAGGCTCAGAGGCAACAGAGCTGCCACGCCATCCGGGTGAACCGTGGAGAGAGCAGCCTCAAGCACCTCCTCCGTGACGAACTGAAGCTGCAGGGGTTGATCAAAACTCTTCAGCAGTTGCCCATGGATGTCGACCCATCGCTGGGTTGCCACCAGTTCCAGCGATGGCCATGGGCCTGCTCCTCGCTGAACCAACTCCTGAAGAAGATGGGTCCCCTCAAGGAGCACCAATCCTTCCTGATCCCTGCCTTTCTTGGTGCAGAGTGCTCGGAGACGTCGCACCAAGGGATTGCGGCGACTCGTGATCAGCGGCTGCATCAGCGCTCTAGAAGGATTCGTGCTTGCGAACTTTCATGCCGTCCTGAAGGCTGAGATTGGCACCCTCAAGCTCAAGACCCTTGACTGCAGCAATTTCGCCTTTGATCCCCTCAGCTGCCAGGTTCTCAATCAATTTTTTGATGACTTGATCCTCAACCGTGCTGTTGTCGATGGAATCTGGCGTCAAAAATTCGAGAAACTTGCCGACTTTCGCAGCAACAACCTCCGAGGAATTGGAGATCTTCAAGACAATCATGATGAGCCTGGAAACAGCCGGCCCTCTTAAGTTAATGCGGATGGGGAGACTTGAACTCCCACGACATTGCTGCCACTAGTACCTGAAACTAGCGCGTCTACCAATTCCGCCACATCCGCTGGCGTGCCGCATCGCGACCCCAAGAACATACGCCATCGAACGCCGCTGGCATGCACCGCAGACGGAGAGTTCGATCCACTTTGAGTGCCGGCCGTCTAGACGGCCTAAGAAACTCTTGTCAGGATTGAGTTTCATCCGTGTCCAACTGCCATGCCGGCCACGGCAACAGCGTCCCAGGAGACCCTTAATCCCCACCTGGAGGTCACCGGAGGACAGCAGTTACGGGGTGAACTGCGCGTGAGTGGGGCCAAGAATTCAGCCCTTGTTCTGATGACGGCCTCACTTCTGAGCGAAGAGCCGTTAACTCTCACCAACGTTCCGCAGCTCACCGACATCGATGGCATGGCCGCCATCCTCAGTTCACTTGGGGTCAAGGTCGATCGACAGCTGGACACCGTGGTGCTCAACGCCAGCACCCTTCGTCACAGCGATCCCCCTTTCGAGCTCGTCAATGGGTTGCGGGCCAGCTTCTTTGCGATCGGTCCTCTCCTCGCACGCCTTGGGAGCGCCAGGGTTCCACTCCCTGGTGGTTGCCGGATCGGCGCCAGACCCGTTGTGGAACACATCCGCGGCCTCAAAGCCCTCGGCGCTGTCGTCAACGTTGAGCATGGGGTTGTCTCGGCAGCAATCCCAGGCAGTCGGAAGCGGCTCAGCGGAGCCGCAATCGTGCTCGACTGTCCAAGTGTGGGAGCGACGGAAACCATCCTGATGGCTGCCGCCCTTGCGGAAGGCACCAGCATCATTGAAAACGCTGCCCAGGAACCGGAAGTTCAGGACCTGGCCAATCTGCTCAACACCATGGGCGCCAGGATCACGGGTGCTGGCGGCCCACGCATCACGATCGAAGGCGTTGCAACCCTTCGCAGTTGCACCTATCCGGTGATTCCGGATCGAATCGAGGCCGGAACATTTCTGCTTGCGGCAGCGATCACCCGCTCACGCATGCACATCACCCCGGTCATTCCCGACCATCTCAGTGCCGTGCTCCAGAAGTTGCGGGACTGCGGCTGTGAACTGGTGGTCGAAGAGGGTGGCATCACGATCACGCCAGGCGAAATCCGCGGCGTGGACATCACGACGCAGCCGTTTCCCGGCTTCCCGACTGATCTACAGGCTCCCTTCATGGCCCTGCTGACAACGGCGAAGGGCACCAGCGTGATCACAGAAAAGATCTACGAAAACCGCATGCAACATGTGGCGGAACTGCAGCGAATGGGGGCGTCCATTCGCCTGCAGGGAAATACGGCGGTTGTTGAAGGCGTCACACAGCTGAGCGCAGCCCCGGTGAATGGGAGTGATCTGCGGGCAGCAGCCGCCATGGTGATTGCAGCATTGAAAGCCCAGGGCACGAGCAGGGTGTCAGGACTGAATCACCTCGACCGGGGGTACGACGCCATCGAAGCCAAACTCACAGGTTGCGGCGCCCAGCTTCAACGCTGGAATCCCTGAGTCCCAAGCCTGCAGGGGTTCGCTTAACATCGATATCCGCGGGAGCCTGGCGGAATTGGTAGACGCAGCTGACTCAAAATCAGCCGGCCACTGGTCTTGGGGGTTCAAGTCCCCCGGCTCCCATTCATCCGCCGTGATGGGGACCTATGGACGCTTTCCCCTGGCACTGACCAGAGGACAGGGGTGCTGGGTTGAAGACGACCGGGGCAATCGCTACCTCGATGCCGTGGCAGGAATCGCCACCTGCACGCTTGGACACAGCGACCGCGCGATGCGCCGGGCGCTTCATCGGCAGCTGAAACGCCTGCAACATGTCTCGAATCTCTACGAGATTCCCGAGCAGGTCGAGCTCGCCAGCTGGCTTGTTCATCACAGCTGTGCCGACAGTGTGTTCTTCTGCAATTCCGGTGCAGAGGCCAACGAAGCAGCGATCAAGCTGGCGCGCAAACATGGCCACACCGTTCGTGGAATCGAGCGGCCAGCCATTCTCACGGCCAGAGCGAGCTTTCATGGCCGCACCCTTGCTGCGGTCAGCGCCACTGGCCAGCCCCGCTACCACCAGGGCTTTGAGCCCATGGTGGAGGGTTTCGAAACCTTCACCTACAACGATCTCGCGTCATTTGAAGCCCTGTTGAACAGGCTGGAAGCGCAAGGGCCGAAGGTGGCGGCCGTGCTGATTGAACCCCTCCAGGGGGAAGGTGGTGTCAACCCAGGCGACAAGGCTGTCTTTCGCACCATCCGCCAGCACTGTGACGCTCGCAACATCCTCCTGATCTTTGATGAAGTGCAGGTTGGAATGGGGCGATGCGGCACCCTTTGGGGCTACGAAAAACTTGGTGTTGAACCCGATGTCCTGACCCTGGCCAAGGGCCTCGGCGGCGGGCATGCCATCGGTGCCTTGATGGTCAAACACCATGCCGATCATTTTGTTCCGGGTGACCACGCAAGCACCTTCGGCGGCAACCCGTTCGCCTGCAGGGCGGGGCTCACGGTTGCACGGGAACTGCAACGTCGCGATCTGATTCAGAACGCCCAGCACAGGGGTGAACAGCTTCGCGATGGGCTGGAAGCGCTGGTGCAGCGTCACCCCCGGCTGCTCAAAAACGCCAGAGGATGGGGCCTTCTGCAGGGTCTTGTCCTTCACGAGGACAGCGGCCTGACGGCGCTTGAGGTTGTGAAATCCGCCATCGCCCATGGCCTGCTGCTGGTGCCAGCGGGCCCCCAGGTGGTTCGCATGGTGCCTCCTCTGGTCATTCGCCCCCGGGAAATCAAGACCTTGCTGAAGCGACTCGACAGCACACTCCAAGCTCTCGAGGCATGACATTCAGCGATCTGTTGCCCCCGTTCGATCAGAGGGGCATGGATCTCTCCCTGGATCGAATGAAGCGCGCCCTTGAGGCTCTTCACCAACCCTGCGCTCAGGTGCCGGCGGTTCAGGTGGTGGGAACCAATGGAAAGGGTTCAATCGCCAGCTTCATCCACAGCGGCCTTGTGGCCGCAGGACTGAAGACAGGGCTGACCACCTCACCCCATCTCGTCACATGGACGGAGCGCATTCGTGTGGATCATCGGCAGATTTCAGCCGAAACTCTGCGCAGGCACCTGGAAGCACTCCAGCCACTGGCGCAACGTGAACGGCTCACGCCCTTTGAGCTGCTGATCACCGCAGCGTTGGTCCACTTCGCCGCGGCCAGGGTGGATTGGCTGGTGCTGGAAGCTGGGTTGGGCGGTCGTCTGGACGCCACCACAGCCCACCCTCACCGACCACTGCTGGCCGTTGCCACGATTGGACTGGATCACTGCGAACACCTCGGCAATTCCTTGCATGCCGTGGCGGAAGAGAAAGCTGCCGCGATCCAGAAGGGAGCTGTTGTAATCAGCGGTCCCCAGCCAGCCGATGCTGCCGAGGTTCTCTCCAGGCAGGCAAGCGCCATGGAGGCCGAACTCCACTGGGTTGATCCCCTTGATCAGAGCTGGGAGCTGGGACTGGACGGCATCGTCCAACGATCCAATGCCGCCGTGGCCAAAGCCGTCCTGGAGCGGATTCAGGGCTGGGGACATCCGGTGACACCGACGGCCATTCGAACCGGCCTGGCCCGTGCAAGCTGGCCTGGCCGCTTGCAATCCGTTGCGTGGCGGGGCCACGCGGTTCTGATCGATGGGGCCCACAATCCACCCGCTGCCGCGGTGCTCCGGGAGGAACGGCGACACTGGCCCGGATCAGAGCAGGGAGTGATCTGGATCCTGGCGATTCAGCGACAGAAACAGGGACCTGAAATGCTCAGAACCCTTCTGCAACCCGAGGACACGGCCTGGATCGTGGAGGTGCCGGGACACAGGAGCTGGAGCCGGGATGAGCTGGCTGAGGCAGAACCGGAGCTGGGGGAACAACTGCAAACATTGCCGGACTTGCAGACCGACCTCAGCTCCAGCAGGCAAGTGAAGAGCGTGCTTGAGCATCTCGAGACAACGGGTTGGCCGACACCTCCACCGGTGATCGCAGGATCGCTGTATTTGCTGGGCGCATTGATCAACGACCATGTCTTCGATGCAGACCCACAGCAACCGAACCCAGAACCCTGATGTCATGCATCCACTCGCCTCACAGCAGGGTTGGTTCTGCTGAGCAACGAGATCCTCAACCTTGCCCCGCAGAGGCCAGAGTGAGCGGAACAAAGCGATCAGAGTCCAAGTCATGGTCAAACCCCCGTTTCCCATCTCGGCAATGCAGCGACGGATGATGCAGACGGTTGTCGGGGTCGTGCTGCTGATCGCGAACGTTTTGACCGCGTCACCGAGCCATGCGCTGGATACCTCGACAGGGGTTGGGCTG
>JBGKDM010000247.1:0-4964 GCA_042954165.1 Synechococcus sp. | reverse complement strand
GAAGACCACAGGCAAGGATTGAAGGCCGAGGGCCTGATCGCCTTCCACACTCTTGAAATCATTGACAACCGCGATGCCGAGTCCCGCAAGGCTGTAAGCCAGCGTCAGCAGCGCAGTCGCCCAGGTGAGCTGGCCAAAGAGAGCCTGCCCTGCCCACCAGGGAAGGGCGATGTAGCTCGCCCCGAGCGCGTAGTTCCCAAGCCAGCCGTTCTGCTTGAGTTTGAGAGGAGGAGCTGAATAGATGTAGCTGACAAAAGAGCCGCCAAGGGCAAGGGCAAAGACAACCGGGGTTGTGTGGCCGGCCCAGAGATCAAGGCCATAGGCGACTCCCAGACCTGCAAGAAGCAGAACCCAGATCTGGATCTTCACCTGCAGCAGGGGGATGGCGCCGCTGGGGATCGGGCGATAGGGCTCGTTGATCGCGTCGATCTCGCGGTCGTAGTAATCATTGATGGTCTGCGTGAACCCTGCAAGGAGAGGACCGCTCATCACCATGCAGGCCACGGCAGCTGCCACGTGATCCAGGCGCCACTGGTATTGACCACTTGCTGCAGCCCCGCAGACAACACCCCAGATCAAGGGGATCCAGGTCACCGGTTTCATCAGCTGCAGGCGCAGCTTCCAGATGCTGGTGGTGCCGCTGGCACCCTTCATGCCCAGCAGTTGACGGGCGTCACTCACGTCCTGAAACCTCAGGCCGCAGCGATTTCGTCATCGAAGAACCAGCAGGTTGATCCATTGCTGAGTTCAACAACAACCCCGATCCCCTTGCCATCAACGGTGCGGAAATCCACAACCGTGCCGCTGGCGTCTTTCTGGAGAAGGTCCACGAGAGCTGAGGGGATGCGGTCGCGAACACGGGTCACCCGCACCTTGGAACCGATGTTGATCGTCGCCTGAGACATGGCCTGCAAGGCTTGGAAAGTGGGCGCCACACTAACAGCCGCGTCCATGGATTCCTTCTCGTTGTCATGGTCGCCCTTCGCCTGATTCCCTGTCTTGACGTTGCCGATGGCCGCGTCGTGAAAGGCGTGAACTTTGTCGGCCTCCGCGATGCCGGCGACCCTGTTGAGCTGGCGTGCCGCTACAGCCAGGCAGGAGCGGACGAACTGGTGTTCCTTGATATCGCCGCAAGCCATCAGGGGCGATCCACCCTGGTGGAGATGGTTCGCCGAACCGCGGAGCAGGTCACGATCCCGTTCACCGTCGGGGGTGGCATCTCTTCGGTGGAGGGAATCACAGACCTGTTACGCGCCGGTGCCGACAAGGTGAGCCTGAATTCCTCGGCAGTGCGTGACCCTGAGCTGGTTGCCCGCGGCGCTGACCGGTTCGGCTGCCAGTGCATCGTCGTGGCGATCGATGCCAGGCGCCGTGAGCCGGGTGCCGAGGGTTGGGACGTCTTTGTGAAGGGCGGTCGTCAGAACACTGGACTTGACGTCGTCAGCTGGGCACGACGGGTGGCCGATCTCGGGGCCGGTGAAATTCTGTTGACCTCGATGGATGGCGATGGCACCCAGGCTGGGTACGACCTTGCCTTGACGCGTGCTGTCGCCCAGGCGGTGCCTGTGCCCGTGATTGCATCCGGCGGGGCCGGATGCCTTGATCACATCGCTGAGGCCCTTGACCAGGGGCCTCAGGGCGGTCAGGCGAGCGCCGCTCTTCTGGCCTCACTGCTGCATGACGGAGTCCTCACCGTGGAGGAGATCAAGGTCGATCTGCAGTCCCGCGGGATGAGCATCCGACCCCCACAGGCGTGACATGTTTTTTAGGGTTGATGAACTTTGGTGACTGCCGATTCGATCCCCGATGGCTGCCCTGCCCCTGATTGATCACACCTGGATCATGCCGCTTGGCCTGTGCAGCACGGCGCTTGTGATCGCTTTGGTGGCCTGGGCTCTCTCGTTGATGCAGAGCGCCATTGAACAGCAGGAATTTTCCCTGATGCTGGCCGGATGCCTTGTCTGTTCCGCTGCCGTCGGACTGACTCTTGTGATGGTGATGACCCTGAATGGGCTGCCGGTCTGACCCCATGGCTGTGAAACCAGGTGATCCGGCTGCCGTGGAGCAGCTGTTCAACGACGTGGCACCCCGCTACGACCGCTTAAACGATGTGTTGAGCCTCGGGCTACACCGCCAGTGGAAGCGTCAGGCTCTGATCTGGCTGAATCCACGGCCAGGAGAGCATTGGCTTGACGTCTGCTGTGGCACCGGCGATCTGGCGTTGGCTCTCGCGAGGACCGTGCGTCCCTCCGGTTCGGTGATCGGTGTTGATGCAGCGGCTGCGCCCCTTGGGCAGGCCGAGGCGCGTCGCAGGCGTGAACCCTGGCTGAAGGTCAGTTGGCAGCAGGCGGATGCCCTGGCCACAGGCCTTCCCAACGCCTCTGCCGACGGCGCCGTGATGGCCTATGGCCTCCGGAATCTTGCTGATCCTGCTGCGGGTCTTGCGGAGATGTGCCGCGTTCTGAAGCCCAATCGGCGCGCTGCCGTGCTCGATTTCAATCGACTTCCCGAGCAGAGCCTCGCCGCCATCTTTCAACGGCAGTACCTGCGCAAGGTTGTCGTGCCCGCCGCCGCCTTGGCTGGGTTCAAGGACCAGTACGCCTACCTCGAAGAGAGCCTCAAGTGCTTTGCGACGGGGAAGGAGCAGGAGGCGATGGCCTTGGCGGCTGGGTTTCGCAAGGCCCGGCACCGTTCGCTTCTGGCGGGGCAGATGGGACTCCTGCTTCTGGAGACATAAGGCCGTCTCGACCTGTGTCGCTTGCGACAAGGGCGGTGGTGAGATTAGAAAGAAATCCTTAAGCCCGAGGCTTGGGCCATGGCGTTCCCTCTTCCCTCTTTGCTGGCCTCGATTGAAGATCTGCTCGTTGAGGTGCAGTGGCTCGACGGAATGATCTTGGTCACCGACTCCCAGCGCGCCACGTTTGTTTCGTTCTCGCAGGTGGACCCGGTGTTGCGTCGACTGCGGGTTAAGCCCAAAGGGATGGAGGTGGCCGAAAAGCTCTGCATGTCCTTGCTCGAATGCCATGGCAAGGCGGCCTCAAAGCCCGTGCTTGTGTTTCAGGGTGATGGCAGCTTCTGGCTGGGGGTGATGAGTCCGAGTCGCAGCAATCCCCATCGGCACCATGCCATCGCCCACCTGCACCGCTGTCTTGCGCAGAGTGAGTGATCCGCGCAGCAATGAGCGCTCAGGGCCGAGAGGCGAGCGAGCATTGCTGCGATCTCGTCCTGCCCCATGGTCATGACCGCAGTCGTCGCGATCAGCGCTGTCAGTGCGTTGGCTCTGGTGTTGTTGCACAGTGTCTGCCGCACCAGGCGGATTGCCCCTCCACCGCTGCGTTTCCCCTTGGCGGCGGCTATTGGCATCCCGATTCTTCAGCACCTCCCTGTGGCGATGTCAGTGCTCCCGGCCTGGAGGGCTGCGGCGATTCAGCTCCTTTTGGGGGTGTCGGTGATCAGGCTCGTGATTTGGTTGCTATTGCAGTTGCCTGGTGATCTTGGCTGGTGGCGCCCGGTCACCAAGATTCTCCGTGATCTGCTGGCTTTGGCTGTGGCGACAGCCCTGACCCTGGTCGTGGTGCATCAGCAATTTCAGGTCAATCTCGTGGGACTGGCGGCAACGAGTGCTGTTCTCACCGCAGTTGTTGGCCTGGCGGCTCAGGAGACCCTGAAAAATCTGTTTGCCGGTGTGTCCTTGCAGGTGGATTCCCCTTTTCGCGAAGGGGACTGGGTTGATTTGGGGTTTACGCGCGGTGTCGTCACCTCCCTCAGGCTGATGACCACCCGAATTCGCACCTTGGAGGGTGCGTTGGTCGTTGTGCCCAACGGCAGGATCGCCACGGACGGCCTGCATCGCTATCAGCCGGGGGAACCTGTTGGTCAGACCATCGATGTCGGGCTGGATTACAGCCTTCCGCCCCGTCAGGCGATTGAGTTGCTGCGAGCGGTGGTTCAACACCATCGATCGATCCTGTCCACACCGCAGCCAAAAATCTGGGTGGAGGGTTTCGATGACAGTGCCGTGAATTATCAACTCAGGGTCTGGCAGAGCTCAGCACTTCAGATGCGCCAGGTGCGCAGTGATCTGTTGGAGCAGATCTGGTATTCCCTGCACCGCATCGGACAGAGCATTCCCTTTCCCATCCGTGACATACGCACGAATGGGTCGCCGGTTCATCTGCCGTCGCGTGCCATCGACCAGCGGACAATTCAAACTCGGCTTGAAGCCTTGCCGCTTTTTGCATCCCTGGACCGCAGCGTGGCGGCGACGCTCGCTGAACAGGCCCGTTGTGAGAGCTTTGCACCAGGAGAGCTGGTGATTGCCCAGGGCGGCGTCGGCCAGGCGCTCTACGTGCTTCTTGAAGGGGAGGTGCAGGTTGAGCGTCATTCAGGCCCTGGTGGCCTGAGGGTGCTCGCCACCCTGACAAGAAACGATCTCTTCGGCGAGATCTCACTGTGCACCGGGGCTGCTCACAGCGCGAGCGTTCGTTGTCTTGCGGAATCCGTGATTCTTGTCATTGAAAAATCCACGCTCATTCCCGTGATGGATCAAGAGCCAAGGGTTCTGGAACGCCTTGGCAGCCTGATTGCCCAGCGGCGCGATGCAGCGAGTGAAGCGAGTGAGCAGCATGAACAGAAACGACGTCTCAGCCTGATGCGTCTGATGCGCCGGATCTTTGATGCCTCCGGGCCTGCAGATTCCTCTATGTCAGTTGGGGGCAGCCGGCGCTGAGTCCTGTCGGCTGCCCCCGCGTTGGCTACGGATTGCAGCGCTGACTTGGGTCGGCTGGCTGCGGTGAAACGGAGCCCGATCCGGTGGCTTGCGAGAATTTGAATCCGGTTGCCCATGTTGCCTGGGCAGCGGGATGGAGTCGTGACCAAACGGTGCAATCACTGCATCCGTCTTAAGACCGATTTCCTCTGATGCTCGGCAGCCCCAATCCAGTCGCAGAGAGTCTTTTGCATTT
>JBGKDM010000246.1:0-2223 GCA_042954165.1 Synechococcus sp. | reverse complement strand
ATTCTCAGCGGCTGTCCTGGCGGTGTGACCTCCAATCTGTTCACGCGGTTCGCCCGGGGAGATGTGGCGCTTTCGATCTCCTACACGGCGCTGGCGAGCGTGATCACCGCAGTGACGCTGCCCCTGCTTCTGATCGGAGCGTCTCAGATTCTGATGCCGGGTCTGGATCCCTCCATCTCCACCCTTGGACTCAGCCTCAGGATGCTCGCCATCGCCACACTGCCGGTGTTGATTGGTGTGGCCCTGAATGTGCGGAATCCCGGGCTGTGTCGACGCATGAGCCCCTGGTGTGATCGAGGGTCCAATGCCCTGATCGCGTTGGTGATCGTGGCCTCGGTTGTCAGCCAGTGGTCGCTGTTCCAAGCCAATCTGGTCGTTCTCGGCCCAGTGCTGCTGCTGCTCAATCTCCTGATGCTGGCCATCGGTCTTGGCGTGGGGCAAGCCCTCGCACTTCCCCGTCCTCAGGTGACCACACTGTCGATCGAAAGCGGCTTTCAGAACGGGAGTGTCGGCATCGTTGTCGGCACGCTCCTGGCAGGGGAGGCAACGACGGGTCAGCTCCCGATTTACAGCCTTCCATCGGCGATCTACGGCGTTCTCATGCTGTTCACAGTGGTGCCCATGGTGCTCTGGCGTCGCGCATCTGCCGCGTCATTCTCCGACGGAAGTGTCTCGCTTCGGAGTCGTTCCACGCTCACCCGTTCGCTGCTGCAACGTCTGCGGTGAGTCGTCATCGATCTCTGCCGACGGTTCTGCATCAGACCCAGTGATGCCGGCGTTCGGCGTTGGCTCTTCCCTGGATGGCTCACTGTCTCCCGCGTGCAACGGAGCCTTGGTGTCGTCAGAGGCATCCTTGGTGGATTCGTTGTGTGTGTCTGAGGCCGGTGGTGTCTGTATGTCCCCGCGCAGGGGCTCGACGGCAGGCTCAAGGGGCATGGGAGGCGTCGGTCCGACCACCTCCACCGCCGTGCGTTCGACAACAAGACGGAAGGTTCCCTTCTGACGTTTGTTGATCTGTTTCTGTACTTCACGCACCTGTGTGTAGGTGGGCAGGCGCGGGTCACTCACTCTGACTAGTGCCCTGATCTCCGGCGGTTTCTGGCTCCAATCGATGCGCATGGCTTCCAGGTCCACGGCCTCGCTTTCGGGAATGCCTTCCACATTGCCGAAGGTGACGGTCTCGTTGGTCAGAAACCGTCGGATTGTCTGTTCGACGTCGTTTCGCGTACTCGACTGGGTTTTGTCACGCAGCAGGGCGATAAAGCTGCTGCCGAGAGGAAATACCAGCAGGCTGGTCAGCACGAAGCTCGCCAAGCTGAAGTGGCTGCGCCTGAGTTGTTCCCAGAAGAACGGATCCTTGCAGGCCATCAGGACAACCCCTCCGGTGAGGATGCCAAGCAGATTGGTGCAGAACAGCAGTCCGGCTCCGGCGGCATCCGACCAGGTCTGCTGTGACAACAGCAGACCCATCACGCAAACCGGAGGTACCAGCGCAACCGCAATGGCTGTGCCTGCCAGGGAACTGACGGCATCGCTGCGCAACTTGGCATAGGTCGCCAGACCCCCCGCCACCAGAGCGATTCCCAGGTCCAGCACATTGGGACTGGTTCGTGTGGCCACTTCGGTGCCGAATTCCGGAAGTGCCACCAGAAGCCCCAGGCTTGTGGACAGTGTCGTTGTCAGCAAGACGCCGACAGCGAGGGTGATCAGGGAGCGCGCCAGCAGGGCGGCGCTGCCCAGCAGCACCGCGAATGACCCAGCCCTCAGGGGCAGAATCCAGGGAGCCACCACCATCGCGCCAATCACCACTGCGGCGCTGTTCACAAGCAGGCCCAGAGTTGCGATCAGGCTGGCTCCGATCGTCAGGACGATGAAGGCTTCGTCCAATTCAGCATCGCGGCTGTAACTGCGATGCAGTCGTTCGACTTTGTCGGGCTCCATGCCGGTCATCGACGGCGCACATTGGGACGTTCAGTCTGATTCGCTGACGACCAAATCCACGGTTATCCCGTCAGACGGGATCAACGTCCCAATGGTTGGGAGCCAGCCATTTCATCCAGGTTTGGATGGACCTGGTCAGAATTGTGAAAAGCCGATGACCTGACTTGAACAGGCGACCCACGCTTTACGAAAGCGTTGCTCTACCAGCTGAGCTACATCGGCAACGACTGGAACTTAACATTCGACAGTGCAGCGGCTGAAGCGTGAACGGTCAGAATTCGC
>JBGKDM010000245.1:0-1546 GCA_042954165.1 Synechococcus sp. | reverse complement strand
CGGGGCTTGCCGCCGACCGGGGAGGCAGCCGCTGATGCCGGAGCAGGCCCGTCAGTTGCGCGCCATCGTCTTCAGCGACGTTGTCGACTCATCGCTGAAGATCTTCGCCGATGAGCTGATCGCCATCCAGAGGATCAAGGAGGATCTGCATCTGATCCGTGATCAGGTGCAGATCTACGGCGGCCAGCTGGTGAAATCCCTAGGTGACGGCCTGCTGGTCACTTTTGATGCACCGACCCAGGCCCTGCGTTTCATCCAGGCGGCGGTGCAGGCCCTGCGTCAGCGCGGCCGTCAGTCCTTGACCCACCGCTTCGGGCTCCACACCGGCGAGATCTATGCCGATGGCGATGACATCATCGGCCAGGGCGTCCACCTGGCGTCGCGCCTGCAGACCGTCAGCCCGCCGAATGGTGTGGCCTTCACCCGCTCCACCTACGACCTGATCGACCCCCGCTTCCGTCAGCTGGCCCATGGCATGGGAGCTGTGGAGCTCAAGGGGTTGCCGGAGCGGATGGATCTCTACAGCCTCGGTGCTGAAGAGCTGCTGCGTTTCGGGGAAGCCTCGCAGGCGGGAGGCATCAATGTGGATGCCCTGCTCAAGGACACGCCTTACTCGGTGGTCCGGACCCTCAGCCGCGCCTCCACCCGCAACACCCTGCTCCTGCAGGAGCGGCAGCGCGACCGACAGGTCGTGCTCAAACTGATTCCCGCGGACGCCGAGCTCGAGCACGCCCTGCGGGTGGAAGCTGCCCGGTTGGACCGTCTTCGCCATCCCCGGATCCCCAGGGTGGTTGATGTCTATGCCCAGGGAGGCATCTTCTGCTTCATCCAGGAGCACATCGCCGGCCCGTCGATGCAGGGCTCCCTCGATCTGCTGCGACGCAAGCAGCAGCTGGCCACCCTGCTGCGTCAGGTGCTGCAGGTGCTCGAGGTGGTCCATGCCGCTGGTCTGGTGCATGGCGACATTCATCCCGCCAACCTGATCAGTCCCGACAGTGACCGCGCCCCCTTTCTGGTGGACTTCTCCCTGCTGAAAGCACGCACGGAAGCGCCACGCTGCGCCCTGGACCTGCCCGGCCAGACCCTGTCGGAGCGAGGCCGCCCCTACTTCACCGCGCCGGAGCGGGTCCGCTTCGGGCGGATCACCCCCTCCACCGATCTCTACGCCCTCGGTGTGTCAGCTCTGCTGCTCCATACCGGCCAGGAGCCCTCCCAGCTCTACGACGAAACTCTCGCCCGCTGGACGCTGGACAGCCTCGACCCGGAGGTGCAGCACTGGTTGGCCCCCCTGCTGGAAGATCAGCCTGCCCGGAGGGTGCAGCGCGCCTCCGACGCCCTGCAGTTGCTTGATCAGCCGGCTGCCTACACCCCTGCTGGCCCCGCCGCCGCATCAGCGTCAGCGGCATCGCCGCTGGACGCCCAGGCGCCGCCGCCTCCGGCGTCGTTGCCCCCGCTGGGGGTTGATCCGGTCCCGGTGATCAGCAAGGCCGCCTTCCACGACCAGTTGGTGGAGACCTATGGCCCGATGGTGGCCCTGCTGCTGGAG
>JBGKDM010000244.1:0-4241 GCA_042954165.1 Synechococcus sp. | reverse complement strand
GCTGTGCCGGTAGCCGAAGTCCAGATCGTCACGACTGAGGCTGCGGACAGCGGTTGGCGATCCCTGTGGTGATGAGGGATCCAGTACGTCAACCGAGAGCAGGCGATCACTGGTGCACCCGCCTTGGGCCCCGGCATTCATCACGACAGCACCGCCCACAGTGCCTGGAATGCCAACAGCCCACTCCAGTCCATGCAGACCGGCACGGGCTGCGCTGCGGGCCAGGCTGGGAATCGGTTCCCCTGCCCAGGCTTTCAGCACTCCGCTGCTCGCATCGAGCTCATGACCCTGCAGTTTCCGAAGGCAGATCGTGAGGCCGATCAGTCCGTCATCACTGATCAGAAGATTCGAACCTGCACCGATGACGCGCCAAGGCATCTGCATCTGACCGGCCCATTGGATCAGGTCGGTGAGCTCCTGAAGTTCGCCAGGCTCCGCCAACCATTCCGCCGGGCCTCCCACCCGCCAGGTGGTGTAGTCAGCCAGGGGGACCTGGGAGCGCAGGGTTGCCGGCGGGCGCTGTGTCATCAGGCCGCGAGGGGTGAAGGCCGTGAGGCGTCCGCGCTGCGAAGACGACTCCAGAGACTGTTCACATCCCCGGCACCCATCGCCAGGACGAGATCATCCGGTTGGCTGTGCTCCTGCACCAAGTCGGTCAGATGGTCCATGGTCTCAGCCACCAGCACCAGTCGGTCGGGGATCAGGCGTTGCAGCCGTTCAGCCAGGGCGTGGCTGTTCACACCGTTGATCGGCGCCTCACCGGCTGCGTAGATCGGCGCCAGGGCGACGCAGTCGGCATGGCTGAGAGCCTCCGCGAATGCACCAAGAAATTCCTGCGTGCGGCTGTAGCGATGGGGTTGGAAGACCACCATCAGCCGTTTCGGTGGCTGGGGTAACGGGCTTCTGCCACTGCTCACCATCAGTCGGGCCATGGTCAGTGTGGCCAGCACTTCACTGGGGTGATGGGCGTAATCGTCCACGATCTGCCGACCCTTCCAGGTGCCGCGGAAGTCAAAGCGACGGCCTGGGGCCTGTAACAGGCTGAGCCCCTTCTGCAGTGATGCGAACGGGAGGCCCTGCATCCGGCATGCGGCCAGGGCCGCCGTCACATTGCTGAGGTTGTGAAGGCCCGGCATCGGCACGGTGATCCTGCCGATCAGGCTCCCGTTTTCGTAGAACTCCGCCTCCGTTCGATCGCCGTCAAGAACCACGGGAACTGCGGCGTAATCCACGCCTTCGACATGATCGACGGACCACCATGCGCTTGCATCGAAGTGCTTGCGCAAGACCGGATCATCATGGTTCGCCAGCAGTTGCCGGCAGCCCTGGCTGAATCGCTTCATCGTCGCGATCAGATCGTTCAGGTCGGCGTAATGGTCGGTGTGGTCGAGTTCGAGGTTGGTGATGACCGCCACCTCCGCCTTGAACTTCACCAGGGATCCGTCGGACTCATCCGCCTCCGCCACGAGCAGTCGTCCCTTACCGGCATGGCCATTGCTTCCGTAGCAGGGCACCATGCCTCCGATCACCGCCGTTGGGTCATCACCAGCTGCCGCAAGGAGCGTGGTGACGGCAGTGCTGGTCGTTGTCTTGCCGTGGCTGCCGGCGACGGCGATGGAGGGCTGTTCAGCGATCAGCGCCGCCAGCACATCGGAGCGGTGAAGCACAGGGAGCTGATGCTGTCGTGCTGCCACCAGCTCCGGATTGTGTTCCGGGATAGCCGAGCTCACCACCACCTGGACAGACACGGAGTGCCTGTCGATCAGTTGCTCGATGGTGGTGGCGTTCTGCTCGGGAAAAACGCGAACACCGCGCTCGGTGAGTTGATCAACGCTGGGCGAGCGTCTCGGCTCGGACCCGGACACCTGGTAACCACGGCTGGAGAGGATCAGCGCCAGGGCCGACATGCCAATCCCACCGATCCCAATGAAATGGATGGGTTGTTCGCGGCTGATCGGACTGGCCAAGGAGTTGAACCGTGAGTTCGAAAGATAGGTCAGGCATCGGCGCCAAGCTTGTGATCGACACGCTTGTGAGCGGTTCGACGGTGTGTGTTCAGCTTGCGCTCATTCGCATACCGCGAGAGCGGTTCCGTTCAACCCTGTGTACGCGCTGAGCAGAGAGAAACAGCCGATTTCTGTATGATCGGCGGCCAAACCTCTGTCTGCGGTTCAACCGCCCTCGTTATGACCCTGCGCGTTGCGATCAATGGATTCGGCCGAATCGGTCGCAATGTGATGCGGGGTTGGATCAGCCGTGGCGCTGACACCGGCATCGAGATCGTTGGCGTGAACGCTACCTCCGATCCCAAGACCAGCGCCCATCTCCTGACCTACGACTCCATCCTGGGAAAACTCGATCCCAGCGTGAAGATCGAGACCACGGACGACGCGATGATCGTCAATGGCAAGGAAGTCAAGTTCTTCTCCGACCGCAATCCCCTGAACTGCCCCTGGAAAGACTGGGGCGTGGATCTGGTGCTCGAGTCCACCGGTGTGTTCAACACCGATGAAAAGGCCAGCATGCACATTCAGGCCGGTGCCAAGAAGGTGATTCTCACCGCCCCTGGCAAAGGTCCCAAGGTCGGCACCTTCGTGGTCGGTGTGAACGAGGACCAGTACCGCCACGAGGACTGGGACATTCTCAGCAACGCCAGCTGCACCACCAACTGCCTGGCCCCTCTGGTCAAGGTGATCGATCAGTCCATCGGCATCAACCGTGGCCTGATGACCACGATTCACAGCTACACCGGCGATCAGCGGATCCTGGACAACAACCACCGCGATCTCCGTCGTGCCCGCGCCGCAGCGGTGAACATGGTCCCCACCTCCACCGGTGCCGCCCAGGCTGTCGCCCTGGTCTATCCCGCGGTGAAGGGCAAGTTCACCGGCATCGCGATGCGCGTTCCCACCCCGAACGTGTCCGCCGTTGACCTGGTGTTCGAATCCTCCCGCGCCTCCTCAGTCGACGAAATCAAGTCGATCATCAAGGGTGCGGCAGACGGCGCCATGAGCAAGATCATCAAGTACGGCGACCTGCCCCTGGTGTCCAGTGACTATGCAGGCACCAACCAGTCGACCATTTTTGATGCTGATCTCACCCTCGCCATGGGTGACAACTTCTTCAAGATCGTGGCCTGGTACGACAACGAATGGGGCTACAGCCAGCGTGTGGTCGACCTTGCTGAGGTTGTCGCCAAAAACTGGAAGTGATCGTCCACCTGTTGGTTTGATTCCAGCAATTGGCTTGAACTCCGCTGCCCCTCTCCGTGATGGAGAGGGGATTTTTTATGGCTGGAAGTGATTGAATCCGGGGCCTGCAGTCACCGGCACGTGACTGTCAGCCCATCTCACGCCAGGAGGATCCGCAACGACGTCCCCGATCCAGCAGCTTCCCGGAACGCTGGCCAACCAGGACTCCGCCCATGCCTTGGGCAGGCTCAGCACCAGCTCAAAGTCTTCCCCACCGTTCAGGCACCAGTCGTCGAAGAGGGGCGTCCGTGGCCACGAAGAGGCCTGCGGCAGTCGGTCGCGCGTCAGCCTGATTCCACACCGGCTGGTGGCGCTGAGCAGCTCCACGGCTCGCAGCAGGCCATCACTGCTGTCGGTGCCCCCTGCTCGCCAGGGCAGTCCATCCGGTTTGCAGTGGATCAGTGCCTGGAGGGCGTCCAGTCGCGGTGTCGGGCGCCTGTGTCGATGAATCGCCTGCTCACAGAGATCGCGGCTCAGGTTCAGAGAGCTGAGTGCCGGGTCGTTCTGAAGCAAGCCCAGGCCAAGTCGGCTGAGACCATGGCAGCCGCTTACAACGATCTGGTCTCCAGGTCTGGCCGCTGAACGCAGCAGTCTCAGGGGCCCGAGGCTGCCAATGGCCGTGACGGACAGCATGCGTTGACAGCCTCTGGAACAGTCGCCTCCCAGCAAGACACCGCCGTAGCGCTTCAGTGCTGCGTCGAGACCTTGATAGACCCCTTCCACCCAGCTCCATGGTGTGTCGGCCGGGGCCACCAGCCCCACGGTGACCCCCAGCACGGCATCCACGCCGCTCGCCGCCAGATCGGACAGGTTGACGGCTGCTGCTCGCCAGCCGACATCCTGGGCTGCGGTGGTGGTGTCGCTGAAATGAACGCCGTCCACAAGCAGATCGGTGTTGACCAGATGGGCCTGCTCTTGGGCGGCGAGGGTGGCTGTGTCGTCATCGAACTGCCCCGGGGGGGCGAACCTGGCCAGGCGGCGGAGCAGTTC
>JBGKDM010000243.1:0-1501 GCA_042954165.1 Synechococcus sp. | reverse complement strand
GCTGCAGCCGGTCTGGACCGTTCCGGAAATGCTGGGGTGATGGCGAAGGGACACCCCCTTGTTCAGGCCGCCTGAGGGTCGAGGGACGGGTTGCTCTCGCAGCGGATCAGGTCGATGGCATGCGGATGGTCATGGAGATGGCGAACCGATTCCATGGCAAGCACACGCGCCTCGTAGGCATCGCGTGCGTAATAGCAACTCTCCCGCAGGCTGCTGTCGGCATCGCGATAACGCACCGTGTAGCGCTTCTGGGCTGACATTGGGGTCTGGCGACATCCACACGCTCACACAAACGTGGAGGCATGCCATCCGCCAGTTGTGAAAACAATCCGGTGATTGGTGATCATCGCCTCATGACCCAACGCCATGGCCTATCGACAAGTCACTGGAGTGATGGTTGCATTCAGCGCCAGTTCTCCTTGATCCACTGTTTGGCTCGTCCCAGAGCCAGTGCTCCATCGGGTACAGGCTTGGTGATGGTGGAACCGGCTCCGATCGTGACCTGGGACCCGATGGTGACAGGGGCCACGAGCACAGAATTTGCACCCGTTTTACTGCCGTCGCCGATCACGGTCTGATGCTTGTTGACGCCGTCGTAGTTGGCGGTGATGGTTCCGGCTCCCACGTTGACGCCTGCGCCGAGATCTGCGTCGCCGATGTAGCTCAGGTGATTCACCTTGGTGCCCTGGCCGAGCTGACTCTTCTTCACCTCCACAAAGTTGCCGATTCTGCAGTCATCAGCGATCTGGGCACCGGGTCGCAGATGCGCGTAGGGGCCGATGCTGACGTCATCGCCCACCTCGGCATCACGGACAACGGAAAGCAGCACCGTCACGTTGTTGCCGATTCCGGCATCCTCCAGCACGGACCCCGGCCCGATTCGACACCCGTCACCGATCCGGCAGGACCCTCGCAGGTGCGTCTGGGGCTCGATCACCACATCACGCCCGATGTTGCAGTGTTCGCTGAGTGTGCAGCTGCCTGGGTCCACGAAGGTCACACCCTCATTCATCCAGTGACGGCGCAGACGCTCCTGGAGCACGGCTTCGCACTGAGCCAGCTGGGCGCGGTTGTTGATGCCGTTCACTTCGTCGGGGTCCTCCGCCTCCACGTGCATGGCTTTGTCAAGCATGGCCACGGTGTCGGTGAGATAGAGCTCGCCCTGGTCGTTGTCCGTGGTCAGCTTCGGCAGAGCTTCGGCGAGTTTGCTCCAGTTGAAGCAGTAGATCCCAGCGTTGGTGAGGTTGTTCTGACGCTGCTCTTCACTGCAGTCGCGATGTTCAACGATGCCGCTGACCTGGCCCGAGGCATCCGCGAACACCCGGCCATAGCCGGTGGGATCACTCAGCCGGGCGGTGAGGAGGGTCACATCGGCGCCACTGCTGCGGTGCGTGCTGACCAGGGCGTTGATGGTTTCAGGCCTCAGCAGGGGCACATCTCCGTTGAGCACAAGCAGCTCGCCATCGAAGCCCTCCAGGGAGGGGATCAGCTGCTGCACCGC
>JBGKDM010000242.1:0-4068 GCA_042954165.1 Synechococcus sp. | reverse complement strand
TCCAGGAAGTCCAGACCCAGGGCTGAGCGTTGCTGGGCCAGCTGCCGCTGGAGGTCTGCTTCCCGTTCACTGGCGGCCAGCTGCAGCAGCGGCGTCTGAACCGTGAGCGGATCGGAGGGTGTGCTGAGGCTCTCAGCCCACCGGGGCCAGAGCTCCATGCTGCGCCGGCGCAGTCGCCAGGCCCGGCCGCTGGAGCGCCGGAACACATGGCCCATCAGCACGCCCAGGGAGGCGCAGGTGCCGCCCAGGGTTGCGGTGCTGCTGCGGCTCGGCGTCTGATCGAGGCTCGGGTCGATCAGGCTGACGCGATGGCCTTGTTGCGCCAGACACCAGGCAGTGCCGGCACCAATGGCGCCGGCACCGATGACGGCGACCGTGGAGCGCGGGTGAACCGTGGCAGGCTCAGCTCAGGGCCTGCGCAGGAATCACCTTGGCGTAGTTGGCGAAACCGGTGGCCACCTTCACATAGGCCTTCTGAAGCCTGGGGCCGTCCTGCAGACGGGCGGCCTCATCCAGATCCGCCAGGCCATCCTTCAGTGCCGTCGCCAGGCTGTTGGCCTCGGCGCGATCGTTCTTGAGCAGACGCTGATTGATGTACAGCATCTCCCGGCCCACTTCCTGCATGGGGCCGTGGATCAGGTTGCGGGTGAAGGTCCAGTCGCGGGCATTCACCAGCTTGGCGAGCTCGGGCAGCCGCTCCTGGGCGGCCTGGAATTCACCGGCATTGCGGCGGATCACCGCCATGTCATCGGGGCTGATGGTGGTGCTGACACGCTTGGCGGCCTGGGCCGGGGCGGCGATCAGACCCAGACACAGACACGCACAGAGACAGAATGAAGCGAGGCGACGCAGGGCGCTCAGCATCACGAAGGGGCGGGGAAGGATGGCGCGGAGTTTACCCGTGCCCACCCTGGTGCCGCGTGATCGCGAGAATGGAAGTTCATGCGCCGAGGCTGTGACGTCCCCCACCGTGATCCTTCAGTTGATCTGTCCGGACCGGCCCGGTCTGGTGAGTGAGCTGGCGGGATGGGTCGCGGCCAACGGCGGCAACATCCGCCACGCCGACCATCACACCGATGCCGGGGCCGGTCTGTTCCTCAGCCGCCTGGAATGGGATCAGGAGGGATTCGGCCTGCCGCGCCAGGCGATTGCCCCGGCGGTGCATGCCCTGGCTGAGCGGCTCGGCGGCGAGGCCCAGCTTCATTTCTCCGATGAGCTGCCGCGGGTGGCGATCTTCGCGAGCAAGCAGAGCCACTGTCTGCTTGATCTCCTCTGGCGGGCCCGCAGCGGTGAACTGCCGATGCAGGTGCCGCTGGTGGTGGCGAACCACCCCGATCTCGAGCCGCTCTGCCGCGACTTCGGCGTCGCCTTCGCCTGCGTTCCCGTGACCGCCGCTACCAAGCCCGAGGCTGAAGCGCGCGTGCTGGCCCTGCTTGAGGAGCACCGCATCGAGCTGGCGGTTCTGGCCAAATACATGCAGGTGCTGAGCGGCGACTTCCTGCAGCGGTTCCCCACGGTGATCAACATCCACCATTCCTTCCTGCCGGCCTTCAAAGGCGCGCAGCCCTATCACCGGGCCTGGGAGCGCGGCGTGAAGCTGATCGGTGCCACGGCGCACTACGTGACCGAGGATCTCGATGACGGGCCGATCATTGATCAGACAACGGTGCACGTGAGCCACCGCGATGAGGTGGAGGATCTGATCCGCAAGGGTCGCGACACCGAGCGGCTGGCCCTGGCCCGGGCCGTCAGGTTGCACCTGCGCAGGCAGGTGATGGTGTATCGCGGCCGCACGGCGGTGTTTGCGTGAAGGATCTGCGTTGCCTGCGCCCCTGGCGTGACTGGCTGACATCGCTCCGGCCGGCTGGGGCGTCGCCCCGCGGCTGGGTGTTGTTCCAGCTGGGCGTGCTGCTGCTCCCCTCCAGCGTGCTGCTGGCCAGTGTTCTGTTGTTTCCTGCCCTGCTCCTGGGCAGCCGCGCGCGCGAGGGGTCGTATTGGCGCGATCGCTGGAACTGGCCGTTGATCGCGGCGGCGGTGCTGATGCTCCTGAGCTGCTTCACGGCGGACCGGGCCGATCTGGCCTGGGCGGGCCTGGCCAACTGGTTGCCGTTCTTCTGGGGATTCTGGGGATTTCAGCCCTACCTGATGGAGGCGGCGGCACGGCGCCGTTCGGCGCTGTGGTTCGTGGCGGGCACGGTGCCCGTTCTGGTGACCGGTCTTGGGCAGCTGTGGGCGGGCTGGCAGGGGCCCTGGACCGTTCTGGGCGGGCTGGTGATCTGGCATGTGGCCCCCGGCGGAGAGCCGGATGGGCGCCTGTCGGGGTTGTTCGATTACGCCAACATCGCCGCCGCCTGGCTGGCGCTGGTGTGGCCGCTGGCGCTGGCGGCCCTGGTGCAGCCGGGTCTGAACCCTCAGCGTCGGTCGCTGGTCTTCGGGATCGCGATGGCCCTTGTCGCCGCTCTGGTGCTCACCGAGTCGCGCAACGGCTGGGGTGCCCTGGTGCTGGCCGTGCCTCTGGTGCTGGGCCCGGTGAGCTGGCCCTGGCTTCTGCCGTTGCTGGCCCTGGCCCTGGTGCCCGTGCTCCTGGCCGTGCTGCCCGGGGTCCCGGCCGTTGTGCAGGTTCCGGCCCGCACCCTGGTGCCCGAGTCCCTGTGGGCACGGCTCAGTGACAGCCGCTACTCAGCCGAGCGGGTGCTGGCCTCCACGCGCCTGAGTCAGTGGGGCGTGGCGTTGCAGCTGATCGCTGAGCGGCCCTGGCTGGGCTGGGGTGCCGCGGCTTTTTCCGTGCTCTATCCGCTGCGCACCGGTCAGTGGCATGGCCATGCCCACAACCTGCCGCTCGAGCTGGCCGTCAGCCATGGACTGCCGGCGGCGCTGGCGGTTGTGGGCTTCGTGCTCGGGCTGCTGATCGTGGCCTTGCGCTCGGGGTCGATGGGCCTGTTCGATCGCGCCTGGTGGGCTGCGGTGATCGTGCTGGTGGCACTGCACAGCACCGATATCCCCTTGTTTGACAGCCGCTTGAACATCGCCGGCTGGATCCTGTTGGCTGGCCTGCGCAGCCGCATCCGGGAACGCAGCACCGACGCACGCAGCAGCGGCTGATGCCGCCGCTGCGCTGATCAGGCCAGGCTGAGGGCGTCCTGCCGGTGCTCCAGCAGGCGCGCCTTGGGCAGGGGGCCGTCGAGGTGATCCCAGGGCAGGGCGGCTTCGGTGTCCCAGTCGTCGTGCACGACGCTCTCCCAGCGGGGAGGCAACGGCAGGGTGACGCCGGCGCTCCGGGCTTCGGGAAGGTCACCGGCCAGGGCTGCCCGGTAGGCCTTTTTCCAACCCCCCAGGCTCTCCTGCGATCCCCGTACCGCCGCAATCACCGGCGCCAGGCGCCGGTCGCTGCGGGAGAGCAGGGTCTGGATCACGCTCCATCCGTAGCTTTCCGGTCTGAGGTCGATGCCTTTCGGTTTCAGTCGTTTGGCCAGGAGCTTGAGGCGCTTTTCCGCTTCCGGCCTAACGCCCTGCCACTGGAAAGGGGTGTGGGCCTTGGGCACGAAGGTGCTCACCCCCAGGGTGAACCGCAGCCCCGGTGTGGCTTTCTTGAGGCTCAGCAGCAGGGCGGCTGTGCTTTCGACGTCCTCGTCGGTTTCGCAGGGGAGTCCCACCATCCCGTAGAGCTTCAGGGCCTTGAGGCCCCCCTGTTTGGCGTGGCGGGCCGCCGCTTCGATCTCCTCACCACTGAGTTTCTTGTTCACCACCCGGCGCATCCGTTCGCTGCCGCTTTCGATCGCGATCGTGAGTGATTTGCTGCCCCTCCCCGCCAGGGTTGATGCAAGTTCCGGCGTGACCGTTGCAGCCCGCACGGAGCTGACGCTCACCCGCAGATCATCGAAGCGGTCCTGGCCCAGCCACTGGAGCAGCTCGTTGAACTGGGGGTGCTGGGTGACGGAGGCCCCCAGCAGGCCGAGGCGTCTGGTGGCATGAAGACCCTTCTCCACCGCCGGAATCAGGCCGTCATCGAGGGACGGGGTGCGGAAGGGAAGGGTGAGGTAGCTGGCCAGGCAGAAGCGGCAGAGCTCC
>JBGKDM010000241.1:0-3941 GCA_042954165.1 Synechococcus sp. | reverse complement strand
CACCGAAACGGCTGGCAGGGTCAGCAGCTGACGCCGACTCTGTGTCCAGCCTCGGCGATGCCCCCTGCGCTGGGCACGGGTCAACCGCGCGTGGACCAGCGCCTGCTGATGCTCCGCCATGGCCAGCAGCAGGGGCGCACGATCGGGACACACCTGGGCCGCCCGCCTGCAGAGCTGCGAAAAGCTCTCGCCCCGCACAGGCGTGACCCCCAGCCGGGCCAGCACGCGCAGGGACTGCTCCAACGGCGTATGAAAGGAGACACGGAAGCGCAACAGGCCCCAGCCGAGAGCGACGGATGCCAGGGCTGCCCCCACCAGGGTGAGGCCCAGCCAGCGCAGACGGGCACCGAACAGGGCCTCCAGCCAGGCCTGCTGCGTGGACTGATCAAAGCCGAGCCACCAGCGGGTCCAGGCCAGGTCAAGGCCCCACCACTGCCATTGCAACCACTGCCACCAGGGAACGGCCGCCCGCGCTCCGGCGCCCACGGACTGATCCTGCTGACCTGCCGACGCACCATCAGCGCCTGTACCCGCCCCTGAAATCCAGACAGTCGGATCCACGCGCCGCCAGCCGAGGCCCTCCAGCCACACCTCGACCCAGGCATGGGCATTGCTCTGGCGCAGATCGAGGTAAGACCCCCCGCTGAGGGGTTGTACCACCTGCCCCCCCAGGTAGCCGCTCACCACCCGAGACGGCACGTCGGCGGAACGCATCAGGGCGGCCAGGGCACTGGCGTAATGGCCACAGAACCCGAGCCGATCCTCAAACAGAAAAACGTCGAGATCGGTCATGGGCCCGGGCCGGAGGCTGTAGCGAAAGGGCTGATTGCGGAACCAGCGTTCGGCCGCCGCCAGGCGATCCCGATCCGACGGCAACGCTCGCCACTCGGCAGCGAGGGCACGCAGCCGGGGCAAGCCCTCTGGCGGCAGTTCGCGCTCACTCGCCATCGGTGCACGCCGCTGCCAGGCCAGGGCGGCCTGACCAGAACCCATGCGGAAGGAGCGCCTCTGGCGAGAGGCCGCGCCCAGGAGCAACTCCCCCTCCCCACTGATCCACTGGTTGCGGGCCATCGGGAGGGAACGGCCATCCCACGGCACCACACGGTTGGCAGAGGGCTCCACCACCCACCACTGACTCGACTCCGCCGCCACGCGCCCTGCAGATCCACGGGTGGATGACAGCGGTGGATCCCGATGCTGCCAGCGGCGCCCATCGAACTGCTCGTGCACCAGCACCCGCCAGTAGGCATCGGTGGGCAAGGTCTCGCCTTCCGACACCAGCATCCGCGCCGCCGGTGCATCCACTGCCGCCAACTCCGCGATGCTGAGGGGATCCAGATCGGGGGAGAGGCCGGTCACCGCTCCCCGTGACGCCGCCAGATCGGAGATCAGCAGGGGCGGAACCCGGGGAACGAACAGGAACAGAAGCAGGGCCAGAGGAAGGGTGGCCAGAAGCAACTGGAGGCTGCGCCGCAGCAGCCCGCCCAGGGACAACAGCCCACCAAGCTCCTGCTTCAGCAGCCCCCCCAGCGCCATCAGAACAGCCAGCAGTTGGAGCACCGTCGGCAGCAGACCCTGAAGCTGGGCCGCCAGCAACCCGGCCGACAGCAGCTGCAGCACCGCCACGAGCCGGTGGTCAAAAGGCCGCCGGCAGACCCGCAGCTTGAACGCAGCGGCGATCACCAACGCCCAGGTGGGCCATGTCAGGGGCGACGACCAGTTCAGGGCCATGCACTGCAACAGCAGTGGCGGGATCGCCAGACCGGCGAGGTTGTCGAAGCGCAGCAGACGGTTCATGTCATGCCAGTGCCAACGCCTCGAGGCAGGCATCCCGATGGCGGACGCCTGCGCCGGGATGCAGTGTTGAGGCAGGAAGACGCAGGCCATAGCGTTCGCCCCGCTGGTGCATCTGCCAGATCCGCGCTGCCAGATGCTCCAGGGCCTGATCCAGGGGCATCTCGGGCAGCGGCGCCAGCATCAGCTCCGCCTCTATGGGATCGCCGAACACCTTGGCCTGCAGGGGACGCCCCTTCGCCGCCCCCCGCCAATCAAGGGCGGCAGGTCGCTCGCCCTCCCGAAAAGGCCGAAGATCCTGCCATTCGTCCAAGCCACTGCGCTCCCGGGCCAGCGCTTGTTCCAGCACGACGCCAGGCTGACGGCGCGGCCAGATCAGCTGCGGCCTGGGCAGCGGCCAGCGGCTCCAGCAGACGAACAGACCCAGGGGTGCCTGGGTGCTGATCTGAAGCCTGGGGGGGTGATGCCAGCCCCGCCCCTGCGGCTGCCAGAGCAGTCCCACAGTGGTCACACCCACTGGCAAGGGATCAGTGACACTGAGCCCGTTGCCCTGCAACCGAAGCCGCAGGGGCGGGCGGGCACAGCGACTCTCGAGCATGACCGGATAGGTGGCGACATCGCCCGCGAAGCAAGGCAGCGGCTCACCGCAGCGAAGCCTGAGGCCGTACAGGCAGTCATGGGTGAGAAACAGGGCCAGCATCATCAAGCCGAGCATCAGGAACCCGAGCAAACGGGTGCTGTTGCTGGTGGTCTGATTGGCGACCAGCAACAACAGACCGGCAACCGAGAGCCAGAGCAGGCCGAAGCGACTGGGAAGGATGTAGAGATTGCGCAGGCCCAGGGTGACGTCAGCGGAGGGCATTGACGCCCTCCAGCAGCCTGGTGCTGAAAGGGGCACCGCGTTGCGACGGGCAACCCCCATCCAAGCGATGCTCGACCACCGCAGGCAGCACGGCCTGAACATCGTCGATGACCACATGATCGCGACCGGCCAGAAGGGACCAACCCTTGGCAGCAGCCAGCAGCCCCTGCATGGCCCGCGGGGACAGCCCCGTCAGCCCTTGACGGCTGGCCGCGACCAGATCCAGCACGTAGGCAAGAAGAGCATCGGAACAATGCTGGGCTGCACAGCGCTGTTGCAGCTCCAGCAAAGCGCCTGGATCGAGAACGCGTTGCGCTGACGACACAGGAACTGCAGAGCCCCGCAGCAAGGCAAGCTCCGTCTCACGAGCCGGGCAACCAAGACTCACCCGCATCAGGAAGCGATCGAGCTGGGCCTCCGGCAGCGGACTGGTGCCCACCTGCTCAAGGCTGTTCTGCGTAGCGATCACGAAGAAGGGCTGCGGCAGATCATGGCTGGTGCCATCCACACTCACCCGGCCAGCAGCCATCGCTTCAAGCAAGGCGCTCTGGGTGCGCGGACTGGCCCTGTTGATCTCATCCGCCAGCAGCACCTGGGTGAACAACGGGCCGGGCTGAAAGCGGAAGGAGGCCTCCGAGGAGTTGAACACATTGATACCAGTGAGATCGGCCGGAAGAAGATCACTGGTGAAACTGACCCGCTTGAACGCGAGGCCAGCAGCGCGCGCGAGGGCCTCGGCCAGGGTGGATTTCCCCATGCCGGGGCGATCTTCGAGCAACAGATGACCGCCGGCCAACAGGCAACTGACCGCAAGCCTGACCTGCTGCTCCTTGCCGAGCAGCACCTCGCCAACCGACATCAGCAGCGACTGCAGATCCTTTGACGTCAAGGCATCAGACATTCAGACTGCCAACCCAGACAGGTCTGATCCGTGGTGGCGAGGGCAAGGGATTGCATCAGGCAAACACTGTTGCCAAACAGGCAACGCGTTCACAGCAGGCAACAAGTGAGAGAATCAAAATGACCTAAATCGCATACTGATCAACCGGCTGTCCATATCGCTTAATGGACACACAATTACGACCCAACTTCTTGGAGCGATAAAGCTCTTGATCAGCCTCCTGAATCGCATCGCCGATCGAAATATTGCGAGGGTTTGAGACAAACAGCGCCCCTCCCCTGATGGTGACAATACCGGCTGTCGCGTCTTGATGTTCAATGGCAAGCTCTTGAACAGACGCGCGGATGCCTTCACAGCACGCTTCGAATTTCTCAAAAGAAACGT
>JBGKDM010000240.1:0-2559 GCA_042954165.1 Synechococcus sp. | reverse complement strand
GTGTTTGGTTCCGGCGGGCACGGCGATCAGATCATCGGCCTCGCAGAGCACCTGCAGCACTTCATCGCCGAGGTGAAGGCAGAAGAGTCCTTTGCCTTCGACGAAAAACCTCACTTCGTCTTCGGTGTGGATGTGTTCGTCCAGGAATGTCTGACGTAGTGCCGCTCGGTCGGGATGGTCAGGGCTGATGCGGATCGCATCAACGGTGGGGTAGTCCCCCGATGCCTGCAGGGCAGCGACTTCCTGGGCATAGGCCTCGAGGATCGTCTCCTGGTCGGCTCCAGGCGGAAGCGATCGTGTTGCTGGCCATCGCTCGAACCGAATCCCGCGGCGATCAAGCTCTTGGGTGATGGCCGCGGCATCCTCAGTTTTGAGGCACGAGCGTGGCCCCGATGGTGTGATCGCGTGGATGTGGAGCTGGCTCATGCGGGAACACAGCAATTCTCGTCATTCAAGCGCCATGGGGATGTGATCTAGAACGGGCCAAGTGTTCACCAGGTGTCTGGTTCCCATTCCCATCACTGTGAGTTCTGCCCAAGCTCTCCTGACCCTGATCGGTGTCGGCCCCGGCGATCCTGATCTGCTGACCCTGAAAGCCCATCGGCGGCTGCGCGAGGCCGATGTGATTGCTTTCCCAGTGGCAAGCCCTGATGCTGCCGGGATGGCAGCGACGATCGTTGCCCCCCATCTGGATGACGCTCAGCGCCGGATGCCGCTGGTGTTTCCGATGGTGACCGACCCGTCGCGTCTCCAGGAGGCCTGGACCAAGGCAGCGGCCCTCCTGGCTGACGAGGTGGCTCGGGGTCGGAGGGTTGTTTTTCTCTGTGAGGGTGATGTGTCGCTGTTTGCGACCGCCAGCTACGTGCTGCTGGCCCTGCAGCGTGATCATCCCGATCTGGCCGTTGAGTTGATCCCAGGGGTTTCGTCGGTGTCGGCAGCCGCTGCAGCCGGCGCCTGGCCCCTGGCCTTTCAGCGGGAGGGGCTGATGATCAGGCCCTGCCCTGAGACGCCGGAGGCCATGGAGAAGCTGTTGCAGCAGGCTGAAGCCACGCAGACAGTGTTGGCGCTGCTCAAGCTCGGAGCACGCTGGCGCTGGATACGTCCACTCCTGGAACGTCGCGGTCTGCTTGCGCAGTCCTTGTTCGCGGAACGGGTCGGTTGGCCCGATCAGCATGTGGCACCGGCATCCAGCGTGCAGGCTGGTGAGCGGCCTTACTTTTCTCTGCTGCTGGTCCGACAGGGAACCAATGCAGTCCTCCCGTAGGAGACGACCTTGATCCTTCTTTCCGTGCCTTCGCTGACGCCGATGCAGTGGTGGGGACTGGTGCATCCCGTCCTGGTCATTCTGTTCGTCTATCCCGTTGTGGGGGCCACGATCCGGCTGGGCATCCTTGCAAGGGAGCGTCGCCTCGACCTCAATCCGATCGCTGCGACCGTGCCGGTGGAGCATGCGGATCACGGTCGCTGGGTCACGGCTGCGCTGGTGTTGGCGGCACTCATCGCGATGGCCCACGACGTGGCATCAGCGCCTGTGCCGCCGACGCCCATGCGGGTGAGCGGCTTTGTTGCTGGCGTGGCCGCCGTCATGGTCGCTTTCGTGGCGCTGCTCCGGTCGCGACGCACGATCCTTCGCCTTGGCCTGGCGGCAAGCACATGGAGCGGCCTGCTTCTGCTTGGTTCCCAGCCGGAGATCCATCGCGGTGCCGATTGGCCCTGGCAAGCGGCCTTCTGGCAATCCCATTACTGGGGTGGAATGGCGCTCATCGGCCTGCTGCTGCTGTCCATGGGCTTGCAGGCGGACATCGGCCGCAAGGCCGGTGTCCGTCGTCTCCATGTGGGTGTGAATGGTCTGGCGGCTCTGTTGCTGGCGACGCAGGCGATCAGCGGCACCCGCAACCTGATCAGCTGAGGCTGGCAAGCTGCTGATCGATCAGGGCCAGCGCCTCCAGCGGCGTCGGTGCCCGCATCAGGGCATGGCGAAGCCTGGGGGCTCCAGCGAATCCGGTGCAGGTCCAGCTCATGTGTTTGCGGGCGATCAGCAAGCCGTGATCGCCGCGGTCTCGGACGAGGGCCGTGAGTTGTTCCTTGGCGAGCTCAAGCCGCTCGCTGGCATCGGGTGTTGCAGGAACAGGCCGTCCTGACAGGGCGGCATCGATCTGTCCGACCAGCCATGGTGACCCCATGGTGCCCCGGCCCACCATCACGCCGTCGGCACCCGTGACATCGAGGCAACGCGCGGCATCGTCGGGGGTGTTGATATCACCGTTGGCGATCACAGGAATGGTGAGGGCCGCCTTGACCGCTGCGATGGCCTGCCAGTCAGCATGGCCACTGAATTTCTGGGCGCGGGTGCGGCCGTGGAGTGTGAGCAACTGGGCGCCGCCTGCTTCAAGCCGTCGGCACCAGTTCACGGCATCTTCCCGGGTGCCCGTGTCCCCGCACCAGCCCAGTCGGGTTTTCACGGTGACGGGAATGCTGATGGCGCCTGCCACTGCCTCCACAATCTTCACGGCGAGATCCGGTTCGCGGATCAGTCCGCTGCCACCGCCTTTGCGGGCG
>JBGKDM010000239.1:0-4643 GCA_042954165.1 Synechococcus sp. | reverse complement strand
CATCTGCTGGTCATCCGACAACAACGACAGGGAGGCCTCGCGCATCGTCTTCATGGCCTCAACCATGCCGGCCATTGGAACGCCGAGACTGTTGTACATCTCACGGGCACCAACCAGACCGATGTTCTGGATCATTTCGGTACTGCCGGCAAGGACGCCGTAGGTGACCAGGCGGAGGTACCAGCTGTAATCGCGGAGACACTGGGCACGCTGCTTCTGGCCATAGGCGTTGCCGCCGGGAGCGACGTATTCAGGCTTTCGGCTGAACAGCTGTTTCGCGGATTCATCAACGATTTTCTTCTCGTTGTCCGTGAGGATGCGAACCACGGCAAGACGAACGGCACCCTGGTCGAGGAAATCGACCATGGAGCGCAATTCACCACTGGTGGGATAGCGAAGATCGTCATCGGCCTGGAGAATCAGATCCCGAACAACGCTCATGAGGCCTGGCATGCTGAAGTGAGTTTAGTGCTCCCGGGCCCTGTCATCGCCGTCGGCGGCTTGGGTGTAACGCCTTTGCAATGGCCAAAACCGTCCACGATCCCGTACCGGGACTGGTGATCACCGTGACCGGGGACGACCTGGATCTGCATGGCAATGGAATTGCGCGATGGCAGAACTGGGTGATCGTTGTGCCTTCGCTCCTGCCGGGTGAAGTGGCGAAGGTCCAATTGCAGCAGCGCAAACGATCACGCTGGTTCGCGAGACGCACCGAGTCTCTGCTGCCGGCAGTTGATGCGCGCAGACCACCTTGCATTCTCGCCAACGACTGCGGCGGCTGCACACTCCAACATCTCGAAGACACAAGCCAGGAACGCTGGAAACAACGGCAACTCACCACGTCGCTCTCAAAAATCGGTGGCATTGCGCAGCCGCCATCGCCACTGGAACCCACGGGCGACCACGGCTTCGGCTACAGGAACAGGGCGCTGATTCCTCTCCACAGGGATGGAGAGGGAAAGCTGCGGCTGGGTTACTACCGACGGGGGTCCCACAGGATCGTGAACATGAACCGCTGCCCGGTTCTCGATCCTCGACTCGATGAACTCATTGCACCGATCAAGCGCGATCTGGACCTGTCTGGATGGCCTGCAGATTCCGACCTGCATCAAGGTGATGGCCTCCGCCATCTCGGTCTGAGACTCGGCGTCAGAACCGGTGATGTTCTGATTTCCCTGATCAGCAGCACTGAGGAGCTCGTTGACCTCCGGTCCATGGCGAAGCGCTGGATGGATCGCTGGCCGCAGGTGAAGGGAGTCACCTTGAACCTTCAACCGAAACGCAGCAATCGCGTCCTTGGCGAGAGCACCAAGGTGCTGGCCGGACAGGCAGAGATCGAGGAGCACTTTGCGGGTGTCACATTGATGCTTGGCACCACAACCTTTTTCCAGGTCAACACCCCACGGGCAGAAGCTGCGGTGGAGACCCTGTGCACCTGGCTGACGGAATGTGCAGGGCCATCAAACGTGATTGACGCCTACTGCGGCATCGGAACCATTGCGTTGCCGCTTGCATCGAGGGGTCACCGCGTGCTGGGTCTCGAGCTGCACCAGGCCTCCGTTGATCAGGCCCGTCACAATGCGAAGCGCAATCAATTGGATCGGGTGCAGTTCAAGGCGGGTGATGTGAAGACACTGCTTGCTGAAGCCCTTCCACACCATGGAGCCCTTGTTGTCGACCCTCCTCGCAAGGGCCTCGATCCGGATGTGGTGGATCAGATTCTCCACTGCCCGCCCCAGTGGCTGGCCTATCTGAGTTGCGACCCTGCGACCCTCTCCAGGGACTTGAAAAGACTCAGCACAGAGGGGCCCTACAGCCTTGATGTGCTCCAACCGTTTGACTTTTTCCCCCAGACAACCCACCTGGAATGTCTGGCGCTTCTCAGGCGCCAGACGTGATCGGTCAACTGCGAAGCTCAGCCTTGAACTGCTTGACCAACGCGGCCCGCACCTTTTCATGCACGGGCTGCAGCTGCTCATCCGTCAGGGTGTTGTCCTTGCCGCGATAACGAAGCCTGAACGCCTGACTGCAGAGCGAATCTGCAAGCTGTCCACCTTCAAAACGATCGATCAGTTCAACACTCTCCAACAGTGGCTTGCCGGCCTTGCGAATGGCCTGAAGTAAATCGGCGCAGGGCTGCTCCTTCGGCACCACAACAGCAAGATCGCGTTCCATCGCAGGAACCGTCACAAACGGTTTGAACGATGGTGTCCAGCGATTGCTGCGGGTCGCAGCATCCAGAAGCCTTTTGAGGTCGAGATCAAACAGATAGGTCTCATCAGGAAGATCAAACTGCTCGCAGAGCAGGGGGTGGAGCTGGCCGAAGCAACCCATCGGCCGACCCTCAAGAACCAGCTCTGCACTTCGCCCGGGGTGCAGCCGGCCGTCCGACGTTTGGGGACGATCGGAGACCTCCAGCTTCAATGCCCTGAACACCCGTGTCAGTGCACCGCGTGCTGTGAAGTAATCAGGTCGCACGGGTTTTCCACTGCTGGTCCAGCGTTCCAGGCGACGCTCCGCACAGATCACTCCTCCCAAACGGGCTGTCTGCGTGATGTCGTCACCGGAGTTGGCGAAGACGTTGCCGATCTCGAAGACCCAGCAGCCTGGCTGTGACGCCTGGAGATTCCGCTGACAGATGCGCAGATGCTCCTCCCAGAGGCTGGCGCGCAGGTGACTGGTTTCGGCAAGAAGTGGGTTGCTGATCGCAATGCGCTGCTCCGGAGTCTCCGCGCCTACGGGACTGGCCTCCGGTTCAGGCGATGTGAGGGACAGGGTGGTGACTTCCTGCAGACCGCTGGCACAGAGAAGATTGCGCAAACGGCGTTCCGCCTGTTGGAGATCAGTGAGTTGTCCCGGCTCCAGGGGATCAGGCAGATGGCTGCCAAAGCGATCGAATCCAACAAGCCGAGCGACCTCTTCGATCAGATCCACCTCACGAACCAGATCGCACCGACGGGACGGGGGGACGACAACCGACCATCCATCCTCCGCACTCTTGAGATCACAGCCAAGGGCGGTCAGACAGCGTTCGATCTCGGAATCAGCCAGGTCTTCAGGCCCCTGGTCAGTCGGCAGGGGACCGAGCAGCTGATGAACGGCAACACGCCGGAGCTGCAGAGGGGCAGCAGGTTCAAGCCTGGAGGCGCAGACATGGGTGGACCCCGAGGTGCCCCCAAGAGTGCTGATGATCAGTTCGATCGCCCGGTGGGCTGCGGGGAGCGTGACATCCCGCGGCAATCCTTTCTCGTAGCGGCTGCTGGCCTCCGTTCGCAGACCACCGCAGCGGCTGGTCTGGCGAACCGCGGAGGGGCTGAACAGCGCTGACTCCAACCAGATCCGCGTCGTGGAGGAATTCACCCCACTGGCCTCACTCCCGATCACCCCGGCAAGGGCGATCGGATGGTTGCGACAGGTCACCAGCTGGGCTCGGGGATCAAGACGCAGCTCACGACCATCAAGGCCCGTGAACAGTTCGCCATCCGTCGCCTGTCGGAGGCCAAAATCAGCTGCAGTCACAGGCCCGCCGCACAGCTGATCCAGGACGTCAGCGTCGAAGGCATGCAGGGGTTGACCCTGTTCGAGCATGACGAGATTGGTGAGATCGACCAGCACGTTGACGCTGTTCATGCCAGCCCGCTCAAGGCGTCGTCGCAGCCAGACAGGGGAGGGCAGCGACGCATCAACCCCGGTCACCTCGGTGACGCCGTAGAGACCGCCTGCCTGCATCGCCTCACGACTGGCAGCATCCGGCTTCAGCTCCGCGGTGGTGGAGAGCGCAGGCAGTTCCGGGAGGGTGAGAGAAGCCCCTGTCAGGGCGGCGACCTCACGGGCAATTCCTGTCATCGACAGGCCATCCGGGCGATTGGCCGTGATCGCCAGCTCGAGCACCGTGTCGTCAAGACCGAGAAGACCAGCCGCAGGCGTCCCCGGCGCAGGGATCTCATCCGTGATGTCCTCGAGGATCGCAATCCCGTCGACATCGCTGGACTGGCCAAGTTCCGCAAGGGAGCAGATCATGCCCTCACTGGCAACGCCCCTCAGCTGTCCAGATTTGATCGTGAGTCCGACAGCAGGCAGCACAGCACCCACCGTGGCAACGGGTACATGAATACCCGCCCTCACATTTGAGGCGCCGCAGACGATCTGCAGTGGGTTCTCGGCTCCGACATCAACCTTGCAGACACTCAGCTTGTCGGCATCGGGATGTTTCTCCCGTTCCAGAACGTGACCAACAACGACCCCCTGAGCAAGACGGGTCAGATCGTCGAGGGCATCAACTTCAAAACCTGCCATCGACAGACGCTCGGCAAGCTGTTCGGCGGGCTCCTCCACCTGGACTAGGTCCTGAAGCCAGGAGAGGGAAACCCGCATGAAACCGATGGAACAGGCTGCAAATCTTACGAAGCGCCGCTGCGGTGGGGACGCGGAACTGCCTTCGGTTGAAGGGGGAAGGTCGATCTGTAAACTTGGTGGCTGTCACTTCGCTACGCAACTGCGGCGCAACGTCCTTTATGGCCAAGAACAAGGGCGTCCGGATCGTGATCACTCTCGAGTGCACCGAATGCCGGTCCAATCCCGCCAAGCGCTCTCCCGGTGTGTCCCGCTACACCACCGAGAAGAACCGCCGGAACACCACCGAA
>JBGKDM010000238.1:0-3183 GCA_042954165.1 Synechococcus sp. | reverse complement strand
CTGGGAACGATCGGAGGTCATCGCGGCGCAGCGTTTCTGGAGATAGCCGCCCACCACCTGGTTGAGGTCCTGGTATTTGATCGGCGTATACGGAATGCCGCGGGCAGCGAAGGCATCGTTGAGGTTCTGCTCCGTGGTTGTTCCCGAGCCGACGCAGATCGCTTTGCCGCTCAGATCCTCAAGGGAGCGGATGCCTGACCCTGACGGAACCAGAAGACCCTGTCCGTCATGGAAGACAACCGGACCGAAGCTGATGCCATTGCCCCCGGCGGAATCGCGGCTGAGGGTCCACGTGGTGTTCCGGGACAACAGATCGATTTCACCGGATCGAAGTGCCGTGAACCGCTCAGGCGCCGTGAGCGGCCGGTATTGCACCCGATCGGCATCCCCGAGGAAAGCCGCGGCCATCGCCCGGCAGATGTCCACATCCAGCCCCGTGTAGGCCCCCTCAGGACTGAGAAAACTGAAACCTGGGATCTTGCCGCTGACGCCACAGAGCAGCTCCCGTCGTTGCTTCACCAGGTCCAGACGGGACGAGCCCACTCCCTCCATCGATGCACATCCGCTGACCAGGGTCGCGAGTGCGAGGGTGGCGCCGACCAGCAGGCGTTGGCAGCTGCGAAGCATCAAGGTTGGGACGGATCGGCTGGGATTGTCCCAGATTCAATGCCGGCCGTGGAGATCAGCCCTAGCTTCGGCTGAACCTTCAGCTGTTGTATGCAAGCGCCTCGGCTGATGGCTCTGGCGATCAGCTTGACCACGCTGGTGACTCCGGTTCAGGCCTGGGAGCAGACGGAACGTCAGTCATACAACAACAAAATGACCCTGCTTCAGGTCCTGCTGGACGGTGCCAAGGAGCGGGCCAGCAACACCGGCGACCTGGAAACGCTCTGCATGCTGATGAGCATCGGCAATGACGTGACCATCCGCTATGCCCAGCTGAATCCCGACGACCGGCAGGTGCAGGATCGGCTGAATGTCATGCGCGATGACCTCAGCCTCTGCCTGGCCCTGCTCGATCAACCCAGGGCTCTGTGATCAGGCGTGGGCCGACTCCTGACCGCCGATGCGTTCAAACAGATCCAGACTTTCCTGATTGAGGCCCTCGACGGTCACCTCTGATCCGCCGAGACGCAGCTTGCGGATCACCTGATCCAGCGCCGCCACACCGCTCTGATCCCAGATGTGGGCGGCAGAGAGGTCAATGCTGATGCGGGCGGGGTGATCGTGCAGATCAAAACCCTGGATGAAATAAACCTTGCTGACAAAGAACAGCTGGCCGGTCACGCGGTAGCGACGCTCGTCGGAACTGATGTCGACACGTTCGACCCGGATCACCTTGGCCACCTTGCGGCTGAACAGGATTCCAGCCAGAGCCACACCGGCGATCACGCCAAGGGCCAGGTTGTGCGGGGTCGTGAGCATGGTGACCGCGAAGGTCATCAACATCACGGATGTATCGCTCTTGGGGATCTGGCGCAGATTGCGCAGACCGTTGATATCCGCCGTGCTGATGGCAATGCTGATCATCACGGCAACCAGAGCCGCCATCGGGATCTGCTTCAGCCAGGGGCCGGCGAGCAGGATCATCGCCAGCAAGCTGACACCGGAGAACAGCGTCGACAGGCGCGTGCGTCCACCGTTGTCGACATTCATCACCGATTGGCCCACCAGGGCACAACCGGCCATACCGCCGAAGAGGGAGGAAACGATGTTGGCGATGCCCTGACCACGGGCCTCGACGTTCTTGTCCGTGCTGGTGTCGGTCTTGTCATCCAGGATGTCCTGGGTGAGGAAGGTCTCCATCAGACCCACCAGTGAGATCGCCAGCGCAGTGGGAAGAACGAAACCGAGCGTGTCAAGGCTGAACGGAACACCCCCTTCACCGAAGGGGAGGCTGAAGCTGGGCAAGCCGGCGGGCAGCGTTCCCAGACTGCTCACGGTGGGAATGTCAAAGCTGAAGCTGACACTGATCAGCGTCAGAACAACGATGGCCACCAGTTGAGAGGGAACGACCCGGGTGAGCTTGGGCAGGCCGTAGATGATCGCCAGACCCAACAGCACCAACCCCCAGACGATGGGAATTTGCGCTCCATGGGGCAACAGGGATGAGGCATCGCTGTGGTGCAGATCAAGCCCCAGTTGCGGGAGCTGAGCTTGAAAGATCAGCAACGCCAGGGCATTGACGAAACCGCTCAGAACCCCTTGAGGCACGAAACGCATCTGGTAGGCCAGCCGCAGATAACCCCAGGCGATCTGGAGAAGGCCGGTGACCAGCCCGGCCACCATCAAATACTGAACGCCGAGGCCGGGACCGCGGGCCTCCCCCATGGCCACCAGCCCTGTCATCAGAAGAGCCGTGGAACCGGTGGCGGACGTGATCATCGCCATCCGACCACCCACGACAGCAATGGTGAGGGACAGACAGAACGCCCCAAACAGGCCCACCTTCGGGTCGACCCCAGCAATGCCCGAGAAGGCGATGGCCTCGGGAATCATGGCGAAGGCCACGACAAGGCCCGACAGCATGTCCTTGAGGGGATTGGCGAACCATTGGTCCGCCAGATTTGGAGTCGATCGCGAGGCCATCCACGGCTTCCGCAGGATGCCGCGACCGTAAATCACAACGGCAAATCACAACGGCGGCAGGACTCCTCCGGGATCCCTGTGCCGCTTCAGCTCACGCAGCCCCGGTAGCCAATGCCCGAAGGCCAGCTCCAGCTCACGTTGATGGAAGGGCAGATGGTCGTGCAGCTGAGCCAGATGCACCCACGGACAGACCGGGAGCAACAGCTGCCAGATCTGATCCAGCCAGGCCAGGCTGGATTGGCGTTGAGCCTCATCCCCTGCGGTCCAGACGGTGGTGATCCAGGGCTTCCAGACCGCATCGCGATGAACGAAGGAGGTCTGCCCAGCGTTGACCCGGGCTGTCGCTTTCCCAAGCTGTTGCGCTGAAAGGCTGCAGGCCGGATGGGGACGCTGCTGCATCAGCCGCTCGAGTTCCGGCATCAGCTGACGCCAGCCTGTGGCATCCGCCGGCCCCAGCAGGCCCACCACCTCCCCATGCAGTCGCGGGAAGGGCGCTGGAGGAGAGGCAAGAGGAGGCAGCTGGTGCAGACCCTCAATGGTGTGGTGGTGCGGCGCCGGATCACAGCGCACCTGCAGACGGGTGAGCTGATCGCC
>JBGKDM010000237.1:0-2986 GCA_042954165.1 Synechococcus sp. | reverse complement strand
GCTCCCACGGCGAAGGCGAGGCGGAACCCCCCCAGACACCAGCCCTTGGACAGCGAAAAGAACTCGATGCCCCGCTCGCGCCAACCGGGGCACCGCAGCAGCGCCGGGGCATCGCCTTCCAGCGCCAGATCCACGTAGGGGTTGTCATGGGCGAACACCACGTCGTGACGCTGGGCACGGGCCATGCCTTCCTCCAGCCACGCCTGCTGCCCCACCTGGGCGGTTGGGTTGTGGGGGAAGCCCATCACCATCAGCCTGAGCTGATCCCAGCAGCTGTCACTCAGCTGGCTGAAGCAGGGGCGCCACTGCTGCTCGGGCAGCAGTGGAAGACGGGCGATCTCGGCATCCGCCAGCAGCAGCCCTCCATGGTGCGAGGGGTAGCAGGGGTCAAGGATCAGGCCGGACTCTCCCGGATTGAGCACCGCCAGGGGCAGGTGAGCCGTGCCCTCCTGGGAGCCCACCAGCAGCAGCACCTCCCGGTCTGGATCGACGTCCACCTCAAACCGCCTGGCACACCAGGACGACACGGCCTCCCTGAGGGGGCGGGTTCCGGCGTGAAGGCAGTAGGTGGCACTTCCAGGTCGGTCGATGGCCGCAGCCATCGCGGCCAGCACCTGGGGGGGCGGATCCAGGTCCGTTGAGCCCAGGGACAGGTCGACCAGGGGGCGCTCGAGCGCAACCGCCTGGGTCCGGTAACGCTGCTTGCGTTGATCGCTGCGATCAAAGACGCCGCTTCCGAGGCGCTGGAGACGCCTAGAGGTGCGCATCCAGGAATGCCTGCAGCTGAGGCTTGGCGATCGCCCCCTCCTGACGCGCCACTTCCTTGCCGTCACGGAAGAGGATCAACGTGGGAATGCCCTGCACCTGAAAGGCATCACGGGTCTGGGGATTGCCGTCGACTTCGAGCTTGCCCACCGACAGCTTGCCGGCGTAGGTCTCAGCGGCCCAGTCCATCATCGGGGCCATCAGGCGGCAGGGCCCGCACCAGGGAGCCCAGAAATCAACCAGCACGGTGGTCGAAGCCTGCAGAACCTCCGACGCGAACGTGGCATCGGTGTAGTCGGACACGGCTTGACCCACGGCAGATGAAACAACGCCCACCGATCCTATGGAGCGGCCTGGAACCTTCGCCCCCGCAGACGCCCGGCTTCAGAGTTTGTCGATGGATTTCTTGAGTTCCTCGAGGTCAGCATCCACCTCAGACACCTTCACCGGCTCCACAGTCGCGCCGTCTCCGGAGGGCAAGGCGACGGCCTCGGGGCCACCGGCAAGCCGCTGACGCAGAGAGGCGAGCTCATCGTCAACGTCGTCGCTTCCCTCCAGGGCCATGAACTGACTCTCGAGGTCAGCTCCGGCGAGCTCGGCCGCAGCCTGCCCCTGGGCCTCCAGCGCCTCGACCTTGTCCTCCATGCGCTCGAAGGCTGCCATGGCGGAGTTCGAGCCGATGCTGCCCACGGCGCTCTGCAGCTGTTGCTGTGCCTTCGCCGCCTGGGCCCTGGCCTTGAGCATGTCTTTTTTGGTGCGGGCCTCCGCGATCTTTCCCTCGAGGGCCACAAGACTCTTCTTGAGGGTTTCGACCTGGGCGTCCTGCCCCTTCACCTGGGCCGACAGCGATGTGGCGGTCTCCTGGAAGGTCTTGCGCCGGGAAAGGGCCTCACGGGCCAGGTCCTCTTCACCCTTCTTGAGGGCCAGCTCGGCACGCTCATACCAGGTCTTGGCCTGGGACTCAGCCTGCTCGGCCTGGCTGCGGAGCCGTTTCTGGCTGGCAATCGCCATCGCCACCGCCTGGCGCAGCTTCACCAGATCCGACTGCATGTCGGCGACCGACTGGTCGAGAATCTTGACGGGGTCTTCCATGCTGCTGACCGCAGCATTGGCGTTCGCGCGCACCAGTCGGCTCAGGCGATCAAAGAAACCCATGGAGGCAGGCCGATGAGAGGAATCGATGAACGGAGGCTAGCGAGCCCGATCCGATAGCCCACCTACGATCATCAGGACTCCAGGATCCGTTCGAGCACCGCGGCCATGGCACGGGCACCGAAATCCCAGCGTCGTGCCTTCGGCAAGGGTGAGCTGCTGCAGCCGCCTCCGCCAGCCCCGGCGGAACCACTCAGCACCTGTCTGGAGGCCCTCCGCACCACCTGGCGCAGGGAGGGCTCCCTGGCTGCGATCTGGCAGGACTGGCCACGCCTGGCCGGTCCCCAGCTGGCGCCGCACTGCCGGCCGCTCTCCCTGCAGGGAGGATTGCTCAGCGTGGGGGCCAGCCATCCGCAGTGGCGGCAGGCCCTGCAGTACAGCAGGCCGCAACTGCTGGCGGCACTCCGCAGCGCTGGCCATGCGGTGAAGGATCTCCGCATCCAGCAGCATCACACCAGGCCACGGACCGAACTGGAGAGTGAGGCATCCATCTGGGCCCGCCATCCCAGCAGGATTGATGTGCATGGACTGGATCGATGCCCGCGCTGCGCCCGGCCCTCCCCTTCCGGTGAACTGGCGCTCTGGGGAC
Source organism: Synechococcus sp. (assembly GCA_042954165.1). GTDB lineage: Bacteria > Cyanobacteriota > Cyanobacteriia > PCC-6307 > Cyanobiaceae > Synechococcus_C. The sequence goes on along the minus strand of JBGKDM010000237.1, from coordinate 480 downwards.
ATTGCGGCTTCTGCCGGCGGATTGAGCTGGCCGAGGCAGGCCCCCCTCCCGGCATCGGGGACGCAGCGGATGGGCAAGAGGGTTCGCCACACCCCTCCTCGGCCGGCCCCTCGTAGCGCTCAGTAGCGCTCAGGCTGGGGCTCGCGCCAGTCGGGGCGGAAGCCCTCGGCCTGCAGCTCCTTCGAGCGGGCCTCCAGACGACTCCGGTCGACGCGCCAGAGGCTGTAAATCCCGCGACTGGCCAGGATCTGGGGCTGAAGATCCCGCCAGTGACTGCGCAGGCGGGTGCGCTGATCGATCACCACCAGCACCGTGGGCTGCTCCTCCCTGGAGCGCCCCGTGAAACCAGCCCGTGTCTCGAACGCAAGACGATCGGCGAGATCAACCAGGGCGTTCTTGGATTTGCCTTCGTAGATCACCACCTGATCGGTGTAGAAGTGCAGCGACGGCTTCATGGCGCCGACCATGGCCAGAGGTTCG
>JBGKDM010000236.1:0-8231 GCA_042954165.1 Synechococcus sp. | reverse complement strand
CAGCTGGGAGGCGAAGAGGCTGACGCCGAAGGCGCCCACCAGGATCGCGATGTCCCAGTTGATGGCTCCATCGGTGTAGAAGCCAACCTGGCCAAGGGCTTTGATGAACAGGAAGCCACTGCGTGCCGCCAGCCCGGGAATCTTGCCTTCCACGGTGGCGTCACCGGGCGCGAGGGCTGTGATTGTTCCGTCCTGCGCCACAGAAACCACGTTCTCCCCTTTGGTCACCGACCAGTCGGGAAGGAATTTCTGTCCGTCGGAGATGTCGGTCAGCACCTGGCTGAAGGGCTCGCCGCTCTTGGTCTGCAGCTGGATCGTGGCGCTCTCCCCTGCGCCGATCTTCGTGCCGCCGGGCAGGCTGGCGATCACCGGCACATGGTCGGTTTCCGTGATGAAGATCGAGTGGCTGGGGCTGCTGAAGGGCTTGGGCTCAACAGCCGCGATCTGCTCCGATGGCAAGACCTTCAGGTTGAGCGTGTAAGGCACATCCGCGAACGGTGACCCCCTCAGCGTTGCGAACAGCGCAAACAGAATGGGCATCTGCACCAGCAGAGGCAGGCAGCCTGCGAGAGGACTGCCGAACTCCTTCATCAACTTCCCCAGCTCCTCCTGCTGTTTCTGGGGGTTGTTCGCGTAACGGGACTTGATCTCCGCCTGCCGTTTCTGCATCACAGGTTGGGCGATCCGCATCCTGCGGGCGCTGCGGATCGAACCGGCGCTCAGGGGGAACAGCGCCAGGCGGATCACAACCGTGAGGGCCACGATCGCAAGCCCGTAGCTCGGCACCAACCCGTAGAAGAAATCAAGGATTGGGATCAGCAGGTTGTCGGAGATGTATCCGATCACGATGAAGGTCCTGAAGAGGGGTCAGAAAGCCCTGCCAGTGTGCAACAGGGGGTAGGGGAGGCAGGGGTCAGACTGCGAATCCCTTGGTGTCGACGGGCGTTGCCGCCTTCGTTTTCGACTGGATGCGTTCGAGGATGTAGGTCTCCGCCTCACGGAAGTTGGGCATGGACCGCATCTCGAGCCTGGATCCGTCGGTCAGGACCAGCACCATGTCGCCCCAAGCACCGAAGCCACGGGGAACACAGCGGACCTCACTGATCTGGCTGTAGACCACCTGGCTGCGGTCCTTCCCCATCCAGCCACCACTCACCGAAATCCGGCGGCTGGTGATCTGAAAGCGCAGCCACAGGGCCCGAACGATCGCGCCGACGGCGAACGGGATCCCGATCAGGGTCAGGCCGAGGAGAAGGTTGAAGATGAGATCACCCCTGGCGGGGCCGCCTTCAAAGAAGGTGTCTTCCTGAATGGTGGTCGTCATGGCAGCAAGCCCGCGTGCTTGAGCAATCTGTCGCATTCTTCCAGCAATGGCGTTTCCGGTGCGATGGCACTGGGCTTGAGGCTGAGCAGAACCCACTGGCCGGCAAGGCTCCGGTTCCCCTCAAGGCGCCGTCTGAGATGGTCGTGGAGGCTGCGACGAAGCCGGTTCCGGACCACGGACCGTTTGTGCACCTTTCCACTGATCACCACGGCGCAGCGACAGCGGCGTGTATCGGGGGATCGTGTCTCCGCGGAGCGCAGGGACGGGGCCAGAAGGCCGGGTCTGCTCTCCACCACGCGCAGGGTCATGCAGGCGCCGTGGTGACGGCGTCCGTGACGGTGCAGACGATCAAAACAGCGATGGCCCCGCAAACGCATCGGTGCCGGCAGGACCATCGCTTCGTTGATATCAGGTGTGAACGACGGATCAGACCGCCAGACGTGCCCGACCGCGCTTGCGGCGGCTGCGGATCACACGACGGCCGGTGTGGGTGCGCATGCGGACACGGAACCCGGAAACACGCCTGCGCTTACGGCTGGTGCCGCCGAGAGTTCGTTTGGTCATGGAGAGATGTCGGCGCCCGGCCTGTCGTCAATGGTCAAATTTATCAGCTGATGTGGCGCTTCAATCGATATCGAAGTTCCAGCTGCCGAGATAGCCAGCCACGGGCACATCGCCAGGCGCCTGGGCCAGGGCGTTGAACTGGAACATGCCGCTGTCGCTCGGATTCCAGATGTTCATCACCACGGCATAGGTGTCGCCCGTGGGGATCGGCTGGTCGGGGAAGATCTCGATGGCGGTCTGCTTGTCGTTCACCTCGAAGACCGCAGGCAGGGTCTCCTCACACCTGCTGCGGCTGAGCATGCCTCCGAGCTTCATCTTGCACAGCTTGAGCTTGGAGGGCTTGATCTTGGCGTTGAAGTAGTCGGGCACCGTGATGGTGAGCTTGAGAATGGCGCTCTTGCGGTCCTTGGCCCGCAGGATGAAGAAGTATTCGGCCCGTTCCCGGCGCACGGTGGAGCTCTGCCAGTAGTAGAGCTTTCTGTAATCCCGATCGCTCTCCCAGCGGAACTCCAGCAGCGAAGGGGTGGCCTGGGCCTGCACCGGAGCCGGACTGAGCAGCTCGGCCAGCGGAGCCGCCCCCAGCAGGCCGGCACCGGCGATGCCCCCCACCAGTGACCCAGCCATCGCCAGCGAACGGAGGCCACTTCGGTTGTTCAGAAGGTTGCGAGCTGTCATGGCGTCAAGGGAGGAGGGTCACCGCCTGCGGCATTCGGTGTGACCTGATTGTGTTGGAGGTTGTCCGTGGAACGGTGCGAGGCAGCCGGCCTGCCAGCTGTCAGTTGTGACCGGATCGGTCTGGCCGGAGGCGACTGGCCTCGCCCAGGTAGGGGTGCCACAGAGTCTGGCCGGTTGGCAGCCAGACGTGGGCCAGCAACCGGATGCATCGCTTCAGATCCCCCTGCACGGCCATCTGCTGGCAGTCCAGCAAGGCCACCTGGTCCCAGCCTGGAAAGCGCCGCGCAATGGCTGCGGGGAAGCAGGCATCGAGATCGGCGGTGACGGAGAACGTGACGGACACAATCCGCTCCGCCTCCAGCTGATTCCGCTCCACCAGGCAGTTGACGAGGTCGTGAACCGCCGCCTCGATGGCCGCCGGTGTGTTCGCGTCGCAGGTGGTGGCACCACGCAGCCCTTTGAGGGCCATGCCATCGCTGGGAAGGGCTTGGGTCATGGGCGATAGAGCCAGAGAGCCTGACCGCTATGGGAGAGCTCCGTCTCGAGAAGATCAGCCATGCGCATCACCAGGGATGCTCCAGGAAGACGTCCAAGCAATGATTTCTTGGGTTGCCCCAGGGTGATCGGCTTGCAGTCATCATCCAGCTCAGCGAGTTCCGCAGCCAGTCTCCGGGCACGGTCCTCATCTCCCAGTTCATCAACCAGGCCCAGGGTCTGGGCCTGGGCACCGCTGAACACCCGTCCATCGGCAAAGGCACGAACCGCCTCGGTGGTCAGACCGCGCCCGCTGGCGACGGCTTCCACGAACTGGGCGTAGCTGCTGTCGATCAGGGCCTGGAGCAGCTCCCTCTCCTCAGGGCTCAGGGCGCGATCCGGCGAGAGGATGTCCTTGAAGGCGCCGCTCTTCACGGTCTCGAAGCGAACCCCGAGCCTCTCCAGGAGCTTGGACAGGTTGTTGCCCCGGAGAATCACGCCGATGGAGCCTGTGATCGTGCCTGGATTGGAGACGATCTTCTCCGCCGCAACACCGATGTAGACCCCACCGGACGCTGAGATGTTGCCGAAGCTGGCGACCACATGGCATCCCTTGTCCCGCAGCCGCATCAGGGCCGCGTGAATCTCCTGGCTGTCGCCCACGGTGCCGCCAGGACTGTCGATCCGGAGCAGCAGGGCCGGGAATTCCCGCTTCTCCACCTCGCGCAGCGCTTTGAGAACACGCTTGCGTGTGGTCGCCGCGATCGCGCCCTCGATGGTGATGCGCGCCATCCGTCGCCGGGATTTGCGGCGCCAGGGCCAGCCCATGTCGTGTCAGTCGTTCTTGCGCGGATCTTAAAAAGGAGCCTGTTGATTGCTGCCTTGGTGTCCTTTCGGCTCGGGCTGTTGCTGGTGCTCCCCTTCGCTCTCTGGGGAACCGCCATGGCTGCCATGGCTCCTCTGCTGGCCACGGCTGGCCCCGAGTTCGTCGCTGCGCTGCGGCTGCTGCCGGCTGGTGTGGCCTTGCTGCTGGCCTTGCCGCGGTTGAATGCCTCCTGGACGATCGCTCCTCAGGATCGCGGCTGGTTCCTGCTTTTCACCCTGGTCGATGCCACGGTGTTTCAGTTCTGTCTGGCCCATGGCCTGCGCGACACCGGAGCCGGACTCGGATCGGTGTTGATCGATTCGCAGCCTTTGATGGTGGCGCTTCTCGCCCGCAGTCTGTTCGGGGAACTGATCAATCCCGTCGGATGGTTCGGCCTGATGCTGGGTCTGGCCGGCATCGTCTGTCTCGGCGTGCCCGACAGCCTGCTCAGCCATTGGTGGTTGCTGGGTGATGCCGTTCCGGCCTCAGGTCTCTGGGAAGGCGGAACGGGCTGGATGCTTGCCGCGGCGGTTGCGATGGCCCTGGGCACGGTGCTCAGTCGCTACGCCTGCTCCGCCAGCCACCCCGTCACCGTGACCGGATGGCACATGGTGCTGGGGGGGCTGCCGCTGCTGGCCTGGCACGGCCTTGATCCGACCACGGCATTCCTGCCTGCCTGGTCGGCCGGCGACTGGGTGCTGATGGGATACGCGAGTCTGTTCGGCAGCGCCCTTGCCTACGGCCTGTTCTTCTGGTTCGCCACCCAGCGGGAGCTCACGGCCTTTTCTTCCCTTGGTTTCCTGACGCCGGTCTTTGCCCTCGCCTCCGGGGGGCTCTGGCTTCAGGAACGTCTCTCTCCACTGCAGTGGGGAGGCGTTCTTCTGGTCTTGCTGTCGGTGGTGCTGGTGAGTCAGCGGCGACGCTGCTGGGAGCCCAATGCACTCGAAACGCTGGAGTCCGTGGAGGGGACAGGCGCATGAGTTCTGCTCTCAACCTTGTGCTGGTCAGCACCCCCATCGGCTGTCTGGGAAGCGGACGGGGCGGTGGTGTCGAGCTGACGCTGACCTCCGTGATCCGGGGCTTGCTGGGTCGCGGCCACACACTCACCGTCGTGGCGCCAGAGGGCTCCGTGCTCCCTCTCCGCCACCCACGGCTTCTGCTGGAAACCGTGAGTGGCGTGGATCAACCCAGCTGGCAGCACGCCGACCATGACGCCGCTGTCCTGATCCCGATGGACGCCCTGCTGCCCAGGCTCTGGGAGACGGCTCTCGCCCTTGAACCCGCCGCCGATGCGGTGATCAATTTCAGCTACGACTGGCTGCCGCTCTGGCTCACTCCCCGGGTGCCCCAGCGGCTGTTTCATCTCGTCAGCATGGGCTCCGTGGCCGGGGTGATGGACACCCTGATCGCCGATCTGGCCCGATGGGACCAGCGTCGCCTGGCCTTTCACACCGCAGCGCAGGCCAGTGATTTCACGCTGCAGGCGGCACCGCGAGTGGTGGGGAACGGCTTCAACCTGGCCGATTACGCCTTTCAACCCGACGGTGGCGGCCCTCTGGGCTGGGCGGGTCGCATCGCACCTGAAAAGGGACTTGAGGATGCCGCTGCGGTTGCTGCAGCCCTTGGCGAGCCGCTCTGGGTCTGGGGTGTGCGGGAAGACGCCGCCTATGCCAGCCGGGTGGAGGCCTCGGTTCCGCCGGGCACGATCCGGTGGCGGGGGTTCCTGCCGACGGCGGAGCTGCAGCGCGAACTGGGACAGTGCCGGGCCCTGATCAACACCCCGAAATGGAACGAGGCCTACGGCAACGTGGTGGTGGAGGCCCTGGCCTGCGGTGTGCCGGTCATTGCCTATGACCGGGGCGGTCCCGGAGAGCTGATCCAGCACGGAGACACCGGTCTGCTGGTGCCACCCGATGACATCGCCGCGTTGCAGCAGGCCACCCTCGAGGCGGCATCGCTGGATCGCCGCGCCTGTCGCCGCTGGGTGGAGTCGTCCGCCAGCCACGCGGTCTTCGCCGCGAAGATCGAGTCCTGGATCCGTGACGGCTTGGCGGGGGATGTCAGCATCCCCTGATGAGCAGCTCCCCTGAGTTCACCGACCACGCCGCCGCCCGGCCGTTGACGCCGCGGCAGCGGCGTCGCGCCCTGCTGCTGTTGCTCGCGCTCGGGGTGGTGATGTGTTTCTGGCAGCTGGGCAGCAACGGTCTGGTGGATGAAACCCCGCCGCTGTTCGCCGCCGCTGGCCGTGCCATGGCCCGCACGGGCGACTGGCTCACGCCGAGGGTGAACGGGCTGCCCCGGTATGACAAGCCACCGCTGGTGTATTGGGTCATGGGCCTGGGGTATTCCCTGCCGGGGCAGCCGGTCTGGGATTCGCTCGGGACCTGGGCCGCGCGTCTGCCCTCAGCCCTCGGAACACTGGCGACGCTGCTGATGCTCGGCGACACCCTGCTGCGCTTCCCTCAGCCAGGCGATCCGGCACCGCGGCGAACGGCATGCGCCGCGGCCCTGGCGTTCGTGCTGTCGCCACTGGTGCTGCTCTGGAGTCGCACGGCTGTCAGCGATGCCCTGCTCACCGGCACCCTGGCCGTCAGCCTTCTGTGCCAGTGGCGCTGCCATGCATCCGGTGGCCGTCGCTGGTGGCTCGCCTGGGTCGTTCTCGGACTCGCCGTGCTCACCAAGGGGCCCGTCGCCGTTGTCCTGAGCGGCCTGACGTTGCTTCTGTTCGGCCTCGCCAGTCGGAATCTGGCCCTGCTCTGGGCGCAGCTGCGTCCTCTGCCCGGGCTGGCGATCACGGCCCTGATCAGTCTTCCCTGGTATGCCGCCGAACTGGTGGTTGAGGGGCAGCCGTTCTGGGACAGCTTCTTCGGCTATCACAACTTTCAGCGCTTCACCTCAGTGGTGAACAGCCATCTCCAGCCCTGGTGGTTCTTTGGACCCGTCTTGCTGATCGCTGCCCTGCCCTTCACGCCGCTGTTGCTGCTCGCCCTCGCGCAGAGCGTTCACGCGGTCTGGCGCCAGCGCGGACCCCGCGAGGCTGACCGCAGCCTTCAGCTGTTCGCCAGTTGCTGGCTGCTGGCTGTGCTGGTGCTGTTCACATCGGCGGCGACCAAACTTCCCAGTTACTGGTTGCCCGCGACTCCGGCGGCCGGCCTGCTGATCGCCCTTTCGCTGCTGCCTGCCGCGGGCCGGTTCCATCGCCTGCAGTCCTGGAGCTGGATCGGCTCGGTCGGTCTTGCCGGTGTGCTGGCTGCGGGCTGCTGGGCCGCCGGCGCCTGGGTGCCGTTGATCAACGATCCCGAAATGCCGACCCTGCCGGGCGAACTTCTGGCCAGTGGCTTGGTTCTGCGTGCCGCTGCGTGTTTCACCGTGTCTGCGGGCGTCGGCCTGTGGCTGGCCCGCGCGCCTCGACCCGGACGGCTGCTGGCGATGCAGGCTCCTCTGGTGCTGTTCCAGTGGCTGGCCCTGCTGCCGATGATGTTGCTCGGCGACAGGGTGAGGCAGCTGCCGGTGCGTCAGTTGGCCGAGGTGATTGTGAGCGAGCGCCAGCGCCTCGGTGCCGAACCTCTGGCCATGGTCGGCGCCATGAAGCCGTCGCTGCACTTCTACACCGATCAGGTGGTGATCTACGAAGGCAAATCCAAGAACGCCCTGGTTGATCTCGCCGATCGTCTTGCGTTCGAGACACGGGCTGGTTTCATGGGGCGCTCCAGCGAGGAGCAGCCCACGGTGCTCGTGGTGATCGATCAGCGCACCCGCCTGCGCAGTCACTGGCGGGATCTTCAGCCCCAGATCCTGGCCAGTCGCGGGATTTTCAGCCTCTGGCGCGTCGACCGGAGTCGTCTGGAGGCCCGCTCGAAGGAGCTCCAGGCCGAGGGCTTCCGCCCCGACTGGCGCGAGCCCCAGCCTGAGCGCTACTGAGCGCTACGAGGGGCCGGCTGAGGAGGGGTGTGTCGACCCCTCCTGCCCATCCGCTGCGGCCTCGATGCCGGGAGGGGGGCCTGCCTCGGCCAGTTCAATCCGCCGGCAGAAGCCGCAATGTCCCCAGAGCGCCAGTTCACCGGCAGGGGAGGGCCGAGCGCAGCGCGGGCATCGATCCAGTCCATGCACATCAATCCTGCTGGGATGACGGGCCCAGATGGATTCCTCACTCTCCAGCTCGGTCCGTGGCCTGGTGTGGTGCTGCTGGATGCGGAGGTCCTTCACCGCGTGGCCAGCGCTGCGGAGTGCCGCCAGCAGTTGCGGCCTGCTGTACTGCAGGGCCTGCCGCCACTGCGGATGGCTGGCCCCCACGCTGAGCAGTCCTCCCTGCAGGGAGAGCGGCCGGCA
>JBGKDM010000235.1:0-4398 GCA_042954165.1 Synechococcus sp. | reverse complement strand
GGGGGTGGGCCGTTAAAGTCTCACCATTGCCGGCTTAGCTCAGCGGTAGAGCAGCGCTTTTGTAAAGCGAAGGTCATCGGTTCAAATCCGTTAGCCGGCTTCACTCTCTCTCATTCGAGAGAATCCAGAGCCCGACGAGGGCGATCAGCCAGGGCAGGCCTTTGAGGCTCAACACTGCTGTTCCGGCATGCACCAGCGGTTGGAAGAGCCAGGTCCCGAGAGCCTGCAGAAGCAACACGACGGCAACAATCCAGACCATGGCGGCTTTCAGCCCACTCCATCCGGCATGACAGCTCCCTTGCGCAAGATTCGCCAGCCCTGGGCGCCATCCCAGGCGAGAACGGTGCTGGCGTAACCACCTGGTGGATCCCAGTTCAACGGGGCAAGCAGGGGTAGCCCGGGGAAATAGGTGCGAATCTCGTCCGGAGAGAGGGCGGCGGGTTGACCGGATGGGTTGGCACTGGTTGTTGCCAGGGGGCCTGTGCAGGCAAGGAGGTGTCGCGCCTGAGCACTGTTGGGAACCCGGAGGCCCAGGGTTGTCGCTCCGGGATTGAGGGCACGCACCAAAGCCTGAGGGAAACCATCGGCACGCATCGGCAGCACCAATGTCAGAGCCCCGGGCCAATGCAGCCCGGCCAGGGAGCGCGCGGCATCGGCAGCCTTGGGTTGGGCCAGAGCCAGCAAATCCTCGGTATTGGCGGCCATGAGGATGAATGGTTTCTCACTGGGCCGTTGCTTCAGGGTCCAGAGCTGACCGGCATGGCGTGGCGCAGACACCAGGGCCGGAAGCGTGTCCGTGGGCATGGCAGCGGCCCCTCCAGCCAGCAGATGGTCAGCCATCGCTGAAGGGTTGAGAGCGGTCTGCGAAGGAACAGCCATCAGGGGCCGGCGCCGTGCACCTCAGACGCATTCTGATCGACGGGCAATCGCAAAGCGATCCTTGCCTTCCAGATCCTTCTCGGCATGGACATCGTGCAGCCCCATCGCTGCCATTAACGCCATCACTGACGCACTCTGGTCGTGGTGATGTTCAACGAGCAACCAACCGCCCGGCGCCAGGGCATGCCGTGCTCGAGCCAGAAGGTCACGGCAGCAGTCGAGTCCGTCAGTGCCTCCATCGAGAGCGAGGCGTGGCTCATGCTCACGGACGACCGGGTCCAGTGCATCCACCACCGCAGAGGGAATGTAGGGAGGGTTCGACACCACCAGATCCAACTGCCCCCACCAGGAACGCAGGGGCTCCCACCAGCTGCCCTGATGGAAGTGACAGTTGGCATCAGCGACCAAAGCGGCCACATTTCCACGGGCCATCACCAGCGCATCGGAGCAGCAGTCCACCGCATGGCCCTGCCAGCGCGGCAAAGCGCGGGCCAGGGCGATGGCGAGGGCTCCCGACCCGGTACCTAGATCAGCCCAGACCCCTGAACGGGCCTTGCCATCACCCACGCAGGCAAGTGCCAGGTCAGCGAGCAGCTCTGTTTCCTGACGCGGGATCAGAACCTTGTCCGACACCAGAAGTTCAAAATCGCGCCAGGGGGACCGACCAACCAGGTGCTGGAGAGGGATGTGCTCTGTCTGATGTTGCCTCCAGAGCGATTCAAGCTCCTCAAGAGGACACTTCAGCGTCAGCTCAACCGACCCTGGGTCGAGCTGCACGCGCTGCAACAGGCTCCACGGCACTCCAGCCGCCAGATCCAACAGCCAGTCGAGATCCACGGAGCGACCACCATGGTCCAGAAGCTGACGGCGCCAGGCCAAGAGTTCCCGCCCGTTCAGCTGCAGGTCTGCCATCAGACCAGCTAAGCAAGACGCCAACGCATGCCTGGCTCCGCAACGACCAGTCCCCTCAGCTCCAGGTCCATCAAGTGCATGGCCAGCTGATCCTGGCGACGATTGAGCTGGCTGGCCAGCGCTGGAAGACTGGTGGTGTGCTGAAGCAGAGCCATCAACTCGGGATCAACCTGCTGGTGGGTCGAGGAACGGGTCAAGGCGTCGCAGACAGGCGCGGATGGCGGCATCAGGGGCCCTGGCCCCAGATCGCTGACCCATTGGCCGAGATCAACAATCGGTTGCGCACCCCGACACAGCAAGGCGTTGCTGCCTTTGGCAGAGGGACGGAGCGCGTCCGCCGGCAACACCCAGAGCGAGCGCCCTTGTCGCTGGGCCTCTGCAGCCGAGAGCAGGGCTCCGCTCGTCTCCGGACACTCCACGACAATGACATCTCCGGCCAGAGCCACCATCAGCCGATTGCGCAGCGCAAACGTGGCGCGGGAGATCCCGGCACCGGGCGCGAGTTCGGTGAGCAGGAGTCCGGAATCAGCCACCTGGCGCTGGAGACGCGCATGCTCCGGTGGATAGGCACGCTCGAGAGGTGTGCCAAGAACAGCGACAGGCTGCCCGCCAGCGCTCAGACAGCCGCGATGGGCAGCAGCGTCGACTCCCTCCGCCAGGCCACTCACCACAGGCCAGCCCGCTGACGCCAGCCGGGCGCCGAGCAATTCCGCGGCGCGGATCCCCTGGGCAGAGGCCCGTCGTGATCCGACCACCGCGACCGAACGCCCTTCGGCCAGCGGAGCCAGCAGGCGACCATCTCCATCCCAGACCAGCAGAGACGGTTGCCGCTCCAGATCTCTGAAGCCCTTGGGCCAGAGTGCATCCGCAGGGACCAGGAACCGCTTCGGACACAAACGGAAAGGATCCTCTCCGGCAGAGGCGCGGTAGCGGTCCAAAGCAAAGAGCACCCGCTCAGGCCAATCCAACTCCCGCTGAAGACGGGAAAGCGGCCAAGCCCAGAGGTCCTGCAAGGACAGGCCGAGACTGAGAGCAAGGTCGGCAAGCTGGGCGAGGCGAACAGGCCCCAGACCTGGACATTGGGCCCAGACACACCACCAGAACCGCACGCGCACAATGCAAGTACATTTGCACTAGCGCGAAATGGTCATGGCGCGCCACCCCTTAACAGGGCCTCCATCACCCCTGCCACTGCCACGGGGGGCTGGCGCAGAACGCGCCGCCTGCCGTCGGCAACCTGAAGGATCACCAGCTCCACCTCCGCCTCGGCCATGCAGGAGCCGTCCGGGCGGCAAAACCGTGACCTCCAAGGCCAGCGAACGCCCCTGCGCGGCAGAGCCGTGCTCTCGACCACCACCAGATCACCATGTTCAAGGGCCTGGCGGTAGTGAATGCAAAGACTGACCACCGGCATCTCATAACCCTCAGCAGACAACTGTGCATAGGACATGCCTGCGGAGGCGATGGCTTCCACACGCGCCTCCTCCAGCCAGGCGACATAGGCGCCGTGCCACATCACGCCGCCATGGTCGGTGTGCTGTGGCAGCACCCTTCTCTGGAGCCGCCAGGGGTGAGTCGTAACGCTCTCAGTCAGCATGTTTCTTCAGGCGCGAATCTCGCCATAGGCTGCAGCAAAGCGAAGACAATCCGGTGTTCAAAAACCTGTTGATTGCCGACTCCGGCAAGGGACATGTAGAGGAAATGGTGCGCATGCTCCGTGATCTCCCGGGATTCCGAGCCGCACGTATCAACCTTCTCCACGTCGTCCCGGAACAGGGCAAAGTCGGGTCGGAGGAACACTGGAGCGAAGCCGCCTCGCTGATGGCACAGGCCGTCAGCCGCATGGGTCTTGACGCCAGCGAGGTGAACTCGATCATTCGCAACGGAGATGCAAAGCAGACCGTTCTCAAGGTGGCGGACGAACTCAACGCTGATCTGATCGTGATGGGTTCACGGGGCCTTGGACGCCTCCAGTCGATCCTGGCCAACAGCACCAGCCAGTACGTCTTTCAGCTGTCGACGCGGCCAATGCTGCTGGTCCGCGACGATCTCTACGTCCGGCATGTGAATCGTTTGCTGGTCGCGATTGACGGCACAGGCGTCGGAGACGATGCCCTCAAACTCGCCTGCGAGATGGTGAGGGACATCCCAGGCGGTCAGCTGACGGGCGTGCATGTTGCCCGCCAGGACATCACACCCTCGCGCGGGGCGTCCAGCAAGGGAGATGAACTCCTGAATGCAGCTGTGCAGCGAGCTCGCGGGCTCGGGGTCGAGATGAAAGCAATGCACATCACTGACGCCGATGTCGGCAGAGGCGTCTGCAAAGCCGTCAAGGACGTCAATGCCGACCTGGTCGTGATCGCGTCCCAGGATCGGCGTCCACTCGTGGCTCGTGGCCTGGTGGATCTCGACAAACTTCTCGGTGGATCGGTGAGTGACTACATCCGGGTGCATGCTGAGGCCCCGGTGATGCTTGTCAGGGAGCCAGAGAAGGGCTGACGCCCTCCCTGGCCCAGTCAGCGATCAACCCTGACGGCTGTTGGTCTGGATGTACAGAATGATCAGAAAGACCGTCGGAACCAGAACGAACAGCAGACTGGCAACAAA
>JBGKDM010000234.1:0-3730 GCA_042954165.1 Synechococcus sp. | reverse complement strand
TCGAGTCCTCGCTGGGATTCTGTGGGCCAGGTGAAGAACCAGGACTCGCACAGTTGCTGGAACTCCTCCTGTGGACGCTGTTCAGGTGGAACGGGACAGGCACTGGTGCTGGCCATCGGCGCGGATCAGGAATCCTGCTCTTTGCCTGACGCTACGAAGGTTCGACGCTCACCGTGACCCCAGAAGGCTTCCAGGTCATAGAAACTGCGTTCACCGGGCTGGAGCACATGAACAATCAGCTCCCCGTAATCGAGCAAGGCCCACCGCCCTTCATTGACACCTTCCTTGCGGAGGGGAAGCCGCCCCGTCACCTCCTCAAGTTTGTCCTGAACAGAGCGGGCAATCGCCCGAACCTGAACGTCCGTATGTCCACCGGCAATCACCATCCAGTCGGCCAGGCTTGAGACCTCATCCACACGAATCATCTCGATATCGAGGGCCTTGCGGTCATCACAGGCATCGGCCGCCAGTTCAGCCAGCTGCTGGCTGTCGAGCTCCTGAATCACGGCGTCAGCCATACACGTTCTCACTGGTCACGGACTCACGGGATCCCTGTTGCTGAGCCATCTCGGCACGGGCCCTGCTGGCGCTCTTACGAAGCGCCTCCAAACGGTCTTCGTAGAAACTGCGCTTCTTCTTCTTACGGGTCTGCTCCACCAGCTCCTTGAGAGCACCGCCAAGACTCTTGTAGGCGTTGGGGACGCTGTACCCGAACCGGCAGGCCAGATCGATCGCCCGTTCATCGGCGGCGATGGCGTCCTGCAGGCGTTTTTCGGAGTTGTTCTTGAGATACAGCCGGTAGCCGGCAAACCCGGAGAGACCGAGCGCCATCATCAGCAACAGACCGTCCTGAACCCAGAGCTCGCCGATCGCGCCACCCAGACCGATGGCGAGGGCTGCCATCTCCCATCCATCACGAGGGATGGTGTCGTTCTGAACCCGACCCACCTCATGCCAGAACAGGAGGTTTCTGTGATCAGTGGCGAGGTTGTCCCACTGATCTAGATCAACCTGGATCTCCACTTCATCGCGGCCGATCTCTTCGAGGGTGATCAGCGGAGGTTCCACGGCAGCCGCAGCCTCCACGAAGACCCAGCTCTGCATTTCCGGTGGCAGCAGCCCCTTCAGGCGCTGGAGCTCACTCATGGTTGAAGGACTTCTTTCCTGATCCCGTCACGCTAGCGACTGACCGCACCCGGGGGCACAAACAGGGGTGCTGCGACGTGGGAGGCTGGACAGGTTTGACTACGGCTGGAATTCGATGCCCCGGCGGTCTGATCTTCGACGCATTCTTCTGCTGGGGTCCGGTCCGATTGTGATCGGCCAGGCCTGTGAGTTCGATTACTCCGGCACCCAGGCCTGCAAGGCCTTGCGGGCGGACGGGTTTGAGGTGGTGTTGGTTAATTCCAACCCGGCGTCGATCATGACCGACCCGGAACTGGCCGATCGCACCTACATCGAGCCCCTCACCCCTGAGGTGGTCACCCGGGTCATTGAGAAGGAACGCCCGGATGCCCTGCTGCCCACCATGGGTGGTCAGACGGCCCTGAACCTGGCGGTCGCCCTGGCAGAGAACGGAACGCTGGAGAAGTTCGGAGTCGAACTGATCGGCGCCGACCTGCCGGCGATCCAGAAGGCAGAAGATCGCCAGCTGTTCAAGCAGGCGATGGAACGCATCGGGGTGAAGGTGTGCCCCTCAGGCATCGCCTCCAGCATGGAAGAGGCTGAGGCCGTGGGCGCAGCCATCGGATCCTTCCCCAGGATCATCCGGCCTGCCTTCACCCTCGGTGGCAGCGGTGGAGGGATTGCTTACAACCCTGAGGAATACGCCGCCATCTGCAAGAGCGGCCTTGAAGCCAGCCCCGTCTCCCAGATCCTGATCGAGCAGTCCCTGCTGGGCTGGAAGGAGTTCGAACTGGAGGTGATGCGCGATCAGGTCGACAACGTCGTGATCGTCTGCAGCATCGAGAACCTTGATCCGATGGGGGTTCACACCGGTGATTCGATCACCGTGGCCCCTGCCCAGACCCTCACCGACCGCGAATACCAGCGGCTCCGTGACCAGTCGATCGCGATCATCCGGGAGATCGGTGTCGCCACCGGCGGCAGCAACATCCAGTTCGCCATCAACCCCGCCGACGGCGATGTGGTGGTGATCGAGATGAACCCCCGCGTCAGCCGCTCCTCTGCCCTCGCCAGCAAAGCGACCGGCTTCCCGATCGCCAAGATCGCAGCCCGCCTCGCTGTGGGGTACACCCTCGACGAGATCCTCAACGACATCACAGGCAAGACCCCGGCCTGCTTCGAGCCCACGATCGACTACGTGGTCACGAAGATTCCGCGGTTCGCCTTCGAGAAATTCCGTGGATCGCCCGCCGTTCTGACCACGGCGATGAAATCGGTTGGGGAAGCGATGGCGATCGGCCGCTGCTTCGAGGAGTCCTTTCAGAAAGCCTTGCGCTCCCTCGAAACCGGACTCTCGGGCTGGGGGTGTGACCGCCCCGACCCATCGCTGCCGGCGGCGGAACTCGAACGCAATCTGCGCACGGCCTCCCCGGATCGGATCCTTGCGGTTCGAACGGCGATGGTGGAGGGCCGCAGCGACGAGGAGATCCATGCGCTCAGCCGGATCGATCCCTGGTTCCTGGCCAAGCTCCGCACACTGATCGAGGCGGAGGGGTCGCTGCTGAAGGGCCGCAGCCTCTCTGAGCTGGACGCGTCATCGCTGCTGCAGCTCAAGCAACTCGGCTACTCCGATCGTCAGATCGCCTGGGCCACCGGCAGCGATGAACTCAGCGTGCGGAATCACCGCACCCAGCTCGGTGTGACGCCTGTGTTCAAGACGGTGGACACCTGTGCCGCCGAGTTCGCCTCCAGCACCCCTTATCACTATTCCTCCTATGAGCGGCCGGTTCGGCGCCTCGGCGCTGATGGTGCCCTCGAAACCCTCACCCCCTCCAGCGAAGTTCAGGCGGACGATCGCCGCAAAGTGATGATCCTTGGGGGCGGTCCCAACCGCATCGGTCAGGGAATCGAGTTCGATTACTGCTGCTGTCACGCCTCGTTCTCGGCCCAGGACCGCGGCTTTGCCACGGTGATGGTGAACAGCAATCCCGAGACTGTCTCGACGGACTACGACACCAGTGACCGCCTCTATTTCGAGCCTCTGACGCTGGAGGATGTGCTCAATGTCATCGAGGCTGAGCGTCCGGAGGGCGTGATCGTTCAGTTCGGCGGCCAGACCCCCTTGAAGCTGGCGTTGCCCCTGTTGCACTGGCTCAACAGCGAGGTCGGGCGCCGCACAGGCACGCGCATTCTCGGCACCTCGCCGGAGTCGATCGACCGGGCTGAAGATCGTGAGCAGTTCGAAGCGATCCTGCGGGATCTGGAGATCCGCCAGCCCCGCAACGGCCTGGCCCGCAGCGAATCCGAGGCGAGAACCGTGGCTGCCAGGGTCGGCTACCCGGTGGTGGTGAGGCCGTCCTACGTGCTCGGTGGGCGAGCCATGGAAGTGGTCTTCGATGAACAGGAGCTGAACCGCTACATGGTGGAGGCCGTGCAGGTGGAGCCCGACCACCCTGTGCTCATTGATCAGTACCTCGAAAATGCCGTCGAGGTTGACGTGGATGCCCTCTGCGACAGCGAGGGGAAGGTGGTGATCGGCGGCCTGATGGAGCACATCGAACCCGCCGGCATCCATTCAGGTGATTCCGCCTGCTGTCTGCCCTCG
>JBGKDM010000233.1:0-2529 GCA_042954165.1 Synechococcus sp. | reverse complement strand
GGCAATCCGTACATTCCGCCCCTACACCCCCGGTACCCGTACCCGGGTGGTCACCGACTTCAGCGAAGTCACCGGCCGCAAGCCGGAGCGCTCCCTTGTCGTCGCGAAACACCGTCGCAAGGGCCGCAACAACCGTGGTGTGATCACCTGCCGCCATCGCGGTGGCGGCCACAAGCGCCAGTACCGCGTTGTGGATTTCCGCCGCAACAAGCACGGCGTTCCCGCCAAGGTCGCTGCAATCCACTACGACCCGCACCGCAACGCAAGGCTTGCGCTGCTCTTCTACACCGATGGTGAGAAGCGCTACATCCTTGCGCCTGCGGGGGTCACCGTGGGCCAGACCGTGGTCTCCGGCCCCGAGTCGCCCATCGAGAACGGCAACGCCCTTCCCCTCTCGGCCATCCCCCTCGGCTCCAGCGTTCACTGCGTTGAGCTGTATGCAGGCCGTGGTGGTCAGATGGTTCGGACCGCCGGTGCCAGCGCCCAGGTGATGGCGAAGGAGGGTGATTACGTCGCCCTCAAGCTTCCCTCCACCGAGGTTCGCCTGGTCCGCCGCGAGTGCTACGCCACCCTCGGGGAGGTCGGCAACTCCGAGATCCGCA
This sequence comes from Synechococcus sp., assembly GCA_042954165.1. GTDB lineage: Bacteria > Cyanobacteriota > Cyanobacteriia > PCC-6307 > Cyanobiaceae > Synechococcus_C. Next base: position 1,927 of record JBGKDM010000233.1, on the reverse strand, counting down.
ACACCAGCCTCGGCAAGGCCGGCCGCCGTCGTTGGCTCGGTCGCCGTCCGCAGGTGCGAGGCAGCGTCATGAACCCCTGCGATCACCCCCATGGTGGTGGTGAGGGCCGTGCTCCCATCGGTCGCTCTGGTCCTGTAACCCCCTGGGGCAAACCCGCCCTGGGCCTCAAGACCCGTAAGCGGAACAAGCCCAGCAACAAGTTCGTCCTCCGCAAGCGTCGCAAGACCTCCAAGCGGAGCCGTGGCGGACGCGACTCCTGATGCAACTCACTGTTCTGCCGTTCGCTTAATCCGCTATGGGACGTTCACTCAAAAAAGGCCCTTTCATTGCCGACAGCCTTCTGCGCAAGGTTGAGAAGCAAAATGCCGCCGATGACAAGTCCGTCATCAAGACCTGGTCTCGGGCTTCCACCATCCTGCCGATGATGATCGGCCACACCATTGCCGTTCACAACGGCAGGACCCACGTGCCGGTCTTCGTGACCGAGCAGATGGTGGGTCACAAGCTGGGCGAATTCGCCCCGACCCGCACCTTCAAGGGCCACATCAAAGACAAGAAAGGAGGCCGCTGAGACCATGACCACGTCATCCCCAACAGCCCCCACCGCACAGGCCCACGGTCGCTTCATCCGCGGCTCCGTGTCGAAGGTGCGGCGGGTTCTCGATCAGATCCGCGGTCGCACCTACCGCGACGCGCTGATCATGCTCGAGTTCATGCCTTACCGCTCAACCGGTCCCATCACCAAGGTTCTGCGTTCTGCGGTGGCCAATGCCGAGCACAACCTCGGCATGGATCCTTCAACCCTGGTGATCACGACCGCCACCGCTGACATGGGTCCTTCCATGAAGCGCTATCGGCCGCGTGCCCAAGGCCGCGCCTACCAGATCAAGAAGCAGACCTGCCACATCAGCATTGCTGTGGCAGCCCAGACCGACTCCTGACCCCCGAGCACACCGACTGATGGGACACAAAATCCATCCAACCGGCTTACGCCTGGGGATCACCCAGGAGCACCGGTCCCGCTGGTACGCCCCCAGCAAGACATATCCGGCTCTTCTCCAGGAAGATGACCGCATCCGCAAGTTCATCCACAAGAAGTACGGCTCTGCCGGCATCAGCGATGTGCTGATCGCCCGCAAAGCTGATCAACTCGAGGTTGAACTGAAGACGGCACGTCCCGGCGTGCTTGTCGGCCGCCAGGGCAGCGGCATTGAGGAGCTGCGCAGCGGCATCCAGAAAACCGTCGGCGACAACAGCCGTCAGGTTCGGATCAACGTGGTCGAAGTTGAACGCGTTGATGCCGATGCATTCCTGCTTGCTGAGTACATCGCCCAGCAGCTTGAAAAGCGTGTCGCCTTCCGCCGCACGATCCGGATGGCCGTCCAGCGCGCTCAGCGTGCTGGCGTGCTCGGCCTGAAAATTCAGGTGAGCGGACGTCTCAACGGCGCGGAAATCGCCCGCACCGAGTGGACGCGTGAAGGACGTGTGCCCCTGCACACGCTCCGCGCTGACATCGATTACGCCACCAAGGTGGCCAGCACCACCTACGGCGTGCTGGGCATCAAGGTCTGGGTGTTCAAAGGCGAGGTGCTGGGCGACGAAGCCCGGCAGCAACTGCCGGTGGGGGCAACCCCGCGGCGCCGGGCCGGTCGCAGGCCCCAACAGTTCGAAGACCGCTCTAACGAGGGTTGAACAGGAGGCCTGAACCATGCTGAGTCCAAAACGCGTCAAATTCCGTAAACAGCAGCGCGGCCGCATGCGCGGCGTCGCGACCCGGGGCAACACCATTGCCTTCGGTCAGTTCGCACTGCAAGCCCAGGAATGCGGCTGGATCACCTCGCGTCAGATCGAGGCCAGCCGTCGTGCCATGACCCGCTACGTCAAGCGGGGCGGCAAGATCTGGATCCGGATCTTCCCCGACAAACCG
>JBGKDM010000232.1:0-2217 GCA_042954165.1 Synechococcus sp. | reverse complement strand
GTTGTGACGGCTTGATCACCAGCCAGAACATCCACAAAACTGGTGTTGAGGTTCACCGTGTTTTGACCCAGCATCACGGCCTGGGTGCCGAGGACCGCATACTTACCCGGCTCCACTCCATCAACAGTGGTTCCTTTGGGAGGGGCCCAGGTTGCTGAGAATCCGCCGCGACTGACAACCGTGCGAATCGGTTCTTCGCAGTACCCAGCCGCTGTGAGATCGGCCCGAATCTTGGCGAGAAGATCGTTGAGGGAAATCTTGCTGTATTGGCCATTCAGAGACACCTGGCCGATGGTGTTGGCGCTGAACATCGACTGGGACGTCTCCGTGATGGAGGCCGGCAGTTTGTTCAGAAGCGACTGGGCGGTGTCTGCATGGGCCGCCGAGCCGAGCAGCAGAAGGGCCACCAGGCCAGCCGATGTTTTCAGACCAAATTTCAGACCATGCATGGACCGAATCAATGCAGCTCAGTGTTATTGACTTTGGCGGATTGCAGAAGCGTCGGCTGCCACGGTGTTCAAAAGTTCATTCGATCTCGATCCGCTCATCGGATGCTGATCCGATCGGGCCAGGGCGAGGCTCAGAAGCGGTAACGCACATCGGCATAGATGCCGTCACCGATGAGCCAGTCGTTCCAGAAGCCGGGATTGTCGCCGTCGTTGAATTGATCGGTCCAGCCAAGTTCGACAGTCCAGTTGTTGCCTTGGAGCCAGCGGAGCACGATGCCACCGGCGCCGATGGTGTCATCAAAGGTGAAATCGCCGCGGGTGGTGGAGATGCCCCCCATGCCGAGGAAGGGTGCGAGCTGCAAGGCGTGATGCCTGTTGTTCCAGAAGGTCCAGCTCAGTTCAGCGGCACCGAGCCAGCCATTGTCACCACTGAGGAGGGTGCCCGGAAGCCCTTTCAGACCGGTGTCACTGCCGAGACTGAAGCCGAGGGAATTGGGCAGTTCGTTGAAGGCGATCTGGCCGGCGGCACGCAGGTTGAGTCCCAGGGTTGGGGTGAGGGCTGAGGTGGTGCTGACGACGCCCCCCAGGGCCCGGGCTTCTCCAGGTGAGACATCGAAGAAGTTCAGATCCTTGAGCTGGTCATCGGTGCTGATGCCGGCGATGCCCTGCAGGCCGTAGAGATTGGCACTCCAGGCGGTGCGGCCCATCCGGCCTGCACCATTGATGCCGAGGCGGAGGTAGCCGGAGCGCAGCCAGCCGTCTTCCCCACCACCGATGATCAGCGGGATGCTGTCTCCCTCGAGATAGCTGTCGTTGCGGCTGATGCTCAGGCCGGCGAAGGCGTTCCAGACCTGAGCGTTGGAGCGGTGCAGCTCATAGCTGAGTTGGCCGAAGCCTTGAAGGGTTCTGAATTCCAGTTCACGGCTGATGCCTGGTGCTTCAACGAGCTGCCGGTTGCTGTAACCGAAGGAGCCGGTGGCCGAGAGCCTGTCGGTGAAGGGATACGTGTAGCTCAGGGAGGTGATGGTGGAGCCCAGTTCAGGGTCACCGTCGGCGTTGAGCTCAAGGAAGGCGAGAAAGGTGTCGCCATCGCGCATCAGGTCGTTCTTCAGCAGCGTGTTGATGCTGCGGAACTGACCTGTGCCGCCATTGCCGTCGTTGCTGAGAGCCAGTTCGCCCTGCCAGCGCTCCGGCGGTGAGGGACTGAGGTTGAGCGTGAGCACCGCCTGGGTTGGGTCCACGCCAAGGCGCCCCAGGCTTCCCGAGATCTGGCCGATGCGGCGGTTACCTCGCAGTTCTGCCAGGGCTTCCTTGAGGCGCGGCAGCAGCAGCACATCGCCGATCAGAGGTTCAAGGGCCCGGTTGGCGTCGGCCTCGAGCTCTGCGTTCTCAGTGTTGATGTTGATCTGCACCAGGCGGCCAAGGACAACATCAAGCTGACCCGGGGCTGGCTCCGGATCGATGAACACCCTGCTGTTGATGTAACCGAGATCGGTGAGCTTGGAGGTGAGAGCCGCCGCGCAGGCCTTGAGGGTTGCGCTGGCCGATGGCGAACGGCAGTCCTTGAGAAGGGTCGTCAGTTCATCGGCGCTGATCGGCACGCTCCCGTTCACGGGTGGGATCCAGGTGTCTGGAATGGGATCGCTGATCTGGCTCTCGCGGTTGTCTGGGTTGGCCTGGCTCGGTTTGGTTTCAGGCGCCGTCAGCAGGGGTTGGCCATTGGCGGGCCGCTCAACGGGCAGCGATTCGGCGGGCAGGCGGATGGGAC
>JBGKDM010000231.1:0-7323 GCA_042954165.1 Synechococcus sp. | reverse complement strand
AGCGCATGGGTCTCGCTCAGCAGGTCGGGAATCTGCAGCCCGTGCGGACATCGCGGCAGGCAGTCGCCGCATCGGCTGCAGGCACTCGCATCCACCGCTTCCCACCAGTGGCCGGCACGGCCGATCAGGTTGTAACGCTCTTCGCAATAGCCCCGCAGATCATGGCCAAGCCGAAGGTTCCGGAGTCGCAGCAGCTGGGGAATCGGCACCTGCTGCGGGCAGGGGAGACATGCCTGACACTGGCCACATTCACGGGCGCCCAGTCGCTGGCTGCGGCGTGTTGTCAGGTCGGCGAGGGCCTGCGTTTCGCTGGCTTCAAGGGGGTGCCCCGCACCGGCCAGTCGCCGTGCCAGGTCCAGATCCTCCCTGCGGCTGGCCCCCAGCGTGAGGGTGCTGATTCCAGCGCTGAGCAGGTAGCGATAGGCCAGGGCCAGAGGGGCATGCGGATGGCAGTCGCTGACCAATGTCGGGCTGGGATCCTGCAGGCGGCCCCCCTTGTCGGCCGGGGAAATGGCCATCACCCCCATGCCGGCAGCCAGGGCGTCAGCGGCCAGGGGCATCCGCCTCGGGTCCAGGAGGTGCAGATGCAGGCTGCAGAACCGGAAGGCACCGCTGGCAATCGCCTCGGCAATCAGCGCATTGCTGCCGTGACTGCTGAACCCCACCTGTCCCACGAGTCCTTCGGCACGCGCCCAGCGCATCAGGGCCCTGCCATCGCCCTGGAGGGCCCAGTGCAGATGGTCATCCCGGTTGAGACCATGGATGGCCCAGTTGTCCAGCCGCGAGACCCCGAGGCGCTGCAGGCAGGCCTCAAGCTGACGCTGCCCATCCTCCAGGCTGACGCCCGGAAGCACCTTGCTGGTGATCACCCATCCTCCCGAGGGGGTGACCCCTTCGTCCGCCAGGGTGCGAAGGGCGTGGCCCAGGAACCCTTCGGCGGGGCCGTAGGCCGGTGCCGTCTCCAGGTGGTTGATCCCTGCGGATACCGCCGCTGCCACAACCTCCCGCATCTGCTCAGGGTCTGTCAGGGCGCGCATCGTGCCCAGGGTGAACAGGCTCACCGCAGGCCCATCGCCGAACCGCCGCCTGATGGCTGGGGCTGGCGGTTCAGGCAGGCTCATGCTCCCTGGTCCGGTGCCTCATCGGCTTCGCCGGGCTGCCTTGACTGGAGATGCCGGACCAGGGCTGCAGGGCTCACCTGGTCCAGAAAACGCCGGAACTGATCCTGTTCCTCGGAATCTGCTTCGGCGTCGACCGGGATTGAGGCTTCCGCGACCACTTCCTCCAGCATCCAGATGGCGGTGCCGGTGCGCACGGCCAGGGCAATCGCATCACTGGGCCGCGCATCAATCGCAATCAAGTCTCCCTCCCCCGTTTCAGCCTCGCCTGTTGGGATCTCTCCCGCAGCGGCCTCCTTCGCGGGGGTGTCAGCGTCCGTGTCTGAGGCGTCCTCGCCCTTGGGTCTGAGCTTCAGCAGGGCCTGAAAGGTGTTGTCCTCGATGGTGTGGATCACGACCCGCTCCAGCTGGAGCGCGCCGGCTTCGAGCAGGCTCACCATGAGGTCATGGCTGAGTGGGCGTGGTGTCTCGGCTCCCTGAAGGCCGGCCATGATGTTGTGGGCCTGGGCCTGATCAATCCAGATCGGCACCTGTCTGCGACCCGCAGGATCCCTCAGCAGCACGATCGGACTGCGGCTGGCCGCGTCAAGGGCGATCCCGGCGACGTGCATTTCAACCACGGCCCTGCCGTCCCTTGTCCGATTATGGCCAGAGGGACGGCCACGGGCGGAAAGCGATGTTCACGGGGCTGGTGCAAGCGGTTGGTCAGGTCGAGCTCCGCGGCCAGCGATTGCTGGTCAGCGGCTGTGCGCCGTTCACGCCGCTCCAGCTCGGCGACAGCGTCGCCGTGGACGGGGTCTGCCTCACGGTGGCGGACTGTGTGGGCGATGGATTCCTGGCCGACGTGAGTGAGGAAACCCTGAATCGCACAACGCTCGGGGCCAAGGCAGCCCGCCGGGCTGCTGTGAATCTTGAACCTGCCCTGCGTCTGGCCGACCGCCTGGGCGGACATCTGGTCAGCGGTCACATCGATGGCCTCGGCGAGGTGGTGGCCGTCGAGGCGTTGCCGCAGTCCTGGCGCCTCGAACTGCGGTGGAGAGATCCTGTGTACGGCCGCTATCTCTGCGAAAAAGGCAGCATTGCCGTTGATGGCATCAGTCTCACCGTGGCGGGGTGCAGTGAGGATGGTGTCCGTTTCTGGATCGCCGTGATTCCCCACACCTGGAGTTCCACGGCCCTTCAGCACCTTCAGCCTGGCTCCCTTGTGAACCTGGAGGCTGATCTGATCGCCCGCTATGCCGAGCGACTTCTGGCCCATGGGGAGGCGGGTCCGGCAGCGGCGAATGCAATGGCTTCGGGCAACACACTCTCCTCGGCCTGGCTACGGGAGCATGGCTGGGGTTGAGTCTGTCGCCTCTGCGGGCGCTCAGGCTGGTTCGGAGCTGCTCCCTTCGAGGGGAAGCAGGGAAATGCAGTTGGTGTCTTTGTGCAGCTCAATCCTGAATTCCTGGCCCGGCTCCAGGCCCAGGCGACGGGTGTAGGCGTGCCCGATCAGCAGATTGCCGTTGCCATGCACCCGTGTGCGGAACTCGGCCTGACGTCCACGCGTCCCTCCTCCAACACTGCTGCTGGCGGAGGGCAGTGTGTAGCCCTTCGCCTCCACAAGGGCTTTATAGAAGCTCTTCTTCAGCACACGACCACTGGGGCCGACATAACCACATCCCCGAGCGATTTCATCCTCGCGTCGATTGCTGAGAGCGCGTGCCTTGTCGAGGAGTTCCTGGCCAACCAGCATCTGATCAGGAATAGAGAACTAAATTCTGACAATTTTCACAAGACGTGGCAATGAATCTGGCCGTTTCTGAGCGACTTGGTCAGATCAGATACAGGATCACAAACAGAACGACCCAGATCCCGTCAACGAAATGCCAATAGAGCTCAACGGCTTCCAGGGGAAAGGGATTGGCCGCTGACACCCGACCTGCCGGTGTTCGGCACTGCCACCACACGATCAGGATCATCAGGGCCCCGAGGGTGACATGGAGCCCATGGAATCCCGTCAGGGCATAGAACGTGCTGGCGAACAGATTGTCCGTCAGGCCGAACGGCAAGGTGAAGTACTCCACCATCTGGCTGACGAGAAAGGCCAGTCCCATGGCGGCCGTGGCCAGCAGCCAGCGTCGGCATGCCTGGGGATCGCCCTGGTGCAGTCGCTTCCCCGCTCGGTGGAACGTCGCACTGCTGACCAGCAGAAGCACGGTGTTCAGGATGGGGAGTGGGAGTTCCAGCTCGTAGACAGCGTCCGGCTGCAGCGGGTTGACGGCATGGAAGGTGAGGTACGCGGCAAAAAAACCCGCGAAGGTCATGGCATCGGCCACCAGAAAGGTGGCGACGCCGAACATGCGATGGTCCCCATGGGCATGCTCTTGCCCGGATGAATCGGATGGACTGGCGTCCAGTTCAGGTGAATTGAGCGTGGTCATTTGCCGCTGCTCCAAAGATCGCGACCGCTTGCGGCCTCAAGGTCGATCTGGTCTTCAGGAATGCCGTAGCCGTACGGCTCCTGGACCAGGGGGGCTTCGCCATGCCAGTTCTCCACCGGTGGTGGTGACGTGGTGAGCCATTCCGGCGTGAGGGCCCTCCAGGGGTTGTCACCCGCCGGCTCACCCCGGAAGGCGCTGGCCACAACGTTCCAGAGGAACGGAAGTGTGCTGATGGCCATCAGGAGTGCGCCGGCGCTGCTGAGCTGGTTGATGAAGGCGAACTGGGGGTCGTATTCCGCCACCCTCCGCGGCATGCCGTTCAGACCAAGCCAATGCTGCGGTGCAAAACAGAGATTGAAGCCAACGAAGGTGAGCAGGAAGTGAAGACGCCCGATGCCTTCGTTCAGCAGACGCCCTGTCACCTTTGGATACCAGTGATAGATCGAGGCGAAGATCACGAAGACCGTGCCGCCGTAGACGATGTAGTGGAAATGGGCGACAACGAAGTAGGTGTCATGCACATGCACGTCGAAGGGAACCTGGGCCAGGGCGACCCCGGTGATGCCGCCGAGCACGAAATTGACGATGAAGCCGCAGGAGAACAGAACTGCACTGTTGAGTGAGATGCGACCGCCCCAGAGTGTGGCGAGCCAGTTGAAGAATTTGATCCCTGTGGGAACGGCGATGAATGCCGTTGCGATTGTGAAGAACAGGCGCATCCAGGGCGGTGTGCCACTGGTGAACATGTGGTGGGCCCAGACCACGAGGCCAAGCACCACAATGGCCATGATCGAATACACCATCGTGGCGTATCCGAACAGGGGTTTACGGCAGTGAACCGGCAGGATCTCGCTCACCAGTCCAAAAGCCGGGAGCACCATGATGTAAACGGCCGGATGGGAATAGAACCAGAACAGGTGCTGATACACAACAACATTGCCTCCCAGTCCTGGATTGAAGAAGCCCGTGTGGGCGACGATGTCGAAGCTCAGCAGGATCAGGGTTCCCGCCAGAACGGGTGTTGAGAGAACAACCAGGATGCTGGTACCGAGCATTGCCCAGCAGTACATCGGAAGCTGCATCAGCTTCAGTCCCGGGCGCCGGAGTTTCAGCACGGTGGCAATGAAATTGATCCCGCCGAAGATTGAACTTCCCCCGAGAAGCAGCACACTCAGAATCCAGATGATCTGGCCACTTGCAGGGGTTGTGATGCTCAGCGGCGGGTAGGCAGTCCATCCGGATTGTGCGGCTCCGGTGATGAAGTAGCTGCTGATCAACAGCAGCCCAGCGGGAGGAATGAGCCAGAACGCCACCGCATTCAGCCGTGGGTAGGCCATGTCTCGGGCGCCGACATAAAACGGGATCAGATAGTTGCCGAAGGCCCCGTTGACCACCGGCACAATCCAGAGAAAGATCATCACCGTGCCGTGCAGGGTCAGCACCTGGTTGTAGACATCTCTCGGCATGAAATCCGAGAGAGGACTGACCAGCTCGGTGCGGATGGCACCCGCCAGTGCACCACCGATCAGATAGAAGAGAAAACCGCAGACGAGGTACTGCAGTCCAATCACTTTGTGGTCAACGCTGAAGCTGAAATAACGCAGCCAGCCCTGCGGTTGCAGGCGGGGTGCACTGTTTTCGACGTCAGGGGGAAGGGACAGCGTCATGCGTCAGACACCTCGAGTTTGTTGTTGGCCTGGAACCAGGTGTCAAAGGCCTCCGGCTCTTCCACCACCACGGAGGAGCGCATCCCTCCGTGATAGGGCCCGCAAAGTTCAGCACACACGATTGGATAGGTTCCCGGACGGGTTGGTGTGAAATTGAGCACCGTCGGTTGCCCTGGAATCACGTCCTGCTTGAGACGGAATTCAGGGACCCAGAAGGCATGGATCACATCCTTGGCTTCCATTTTCAAGCTGACACGTTTCCCGGCTGGGACATGCAGTTCACCGGAGATGAAATCGCCCTGCGGGTAGCGAAACAGAAAGGCGAACTGCATGGCGGTCACCTCAATCGGCAGCACGTCGCCGGAGGCTGCCTCACTGGTGTCGAGGGCACCGATCCCACCCCAGAGGCGTTGATCGGATCCGTCCGGTGGTTCGCTCCGGGTGGCTTCCGATCTGTGGTCCATCCCGCTGTGATCCATCGCGTTGTGAGCCATGGCGCCGTGATCCATGCCGTGGTTCAGCGGATTCATCCCGCCCATGCGGTCGTAGATGTCGTAGCTGTAAAGACCGACAAAGAGCACGACGATTGCAGGAACGGCCGTCCAGAAGATCTCCAGGGGAAGATTGCCTTCGATCGCCAGGCCGTCACCCAATTCCCCACTACGTCGACGGAATCGCACCAGGCTGAAGATCACCAGGCCAACGATTCCCAGAAACAGAATCGTTCCGATACTGAACAGAACGCGAAACAGTTCGTCGTAGACCGGTGCATTGGCACTGGCGTCAACCGGGAGAAGGTTGACGTTCTGACCGACCCAGAGTCCGCCGAGGACCAGGATCATTCCAAGGACCAGGGTGACAATGGAGGCGGGGATCGGCACTTGTGGCCCCTGACTGATCTCAGGCTATGGAGGTCAATCGCGGGTAACTACGCGTTGATTCTTAAGAGGGTTGGAAATTGCACTGACGCTGGCGTCAGCGATGCGTCAAACCAGCTGCGGGATCGTTGATCTCGGGCATCGGTCGCTGTGATTTGTCAGTGTCTGGAGATGTTTTGGCCGTGGATGTCGGCAATTGATGTTGTGAATGGCCACAGACCGTGCCGTTGTGGATTGGATCGCTACGTTCCGTTCAATCCTGTCGCTGTCGGTGAGGAAGTTCTTCCTTTTGGTCAGCTCCAATCTCCTGCCGATTCGTCGCCGGCTCGCGCAGCTGGCCAGTCACCTCGTTGTTGCTCTCGTGGCGCTCGTGGTGATCGGTGGTGCCACCCGGGTGATGGAGGCAGGGCTTGCCTGTCCTGACTGGCCGCTCTGCTACGGCAGCTTGCTGCCCGGGCGGCAGATGAACCTCCAGGTCTTCCTGGAGTGGTTCCATCGGCTTGATGCCTTTGTCATCGGGGTCGCCCTGCTGGTGCTGTTCGCCACAGCGATCTGGTGGCGTCGTCAATTGCCGTCCTGGCTGCTGCCGTTCAGCGCCGCACTCCTGGTTCTCGTGCTGATCCAGGGCGCACTCGGCGCTCTCACGGTTCTGCAGTTGTTGCCAACGGGGGTGGTGACGTCGCACCTCGCCCTTGGCTTGACCCTGGTGGCCCTTGTCAGCGGTCTCGCTCAGGTGCTGCGGGCCGACCCGGTTCCCGGTTCGGATGCTCCCGTTGCTGCTGCGTCTGCCCCGTTGTGGTGGCCACTCGGCGCTGGCCTCTGCGCGACAGCTGTGGGTGCCCAGTGTCTCCTCGGTGGGCGTATGGCAACGGCCTGGGCGGCCAGGCGATGTCTCGATTCCGGTCAGGCCTGCCAATGGCTGCATTGGCATCGCAGTGCGGCAACGCCTGTTGCCGCCGCGGTTCTGCTGTTCGTTGCTGTCGCGCTTCTGGCCAATGGCTGGACCCGACGCCAGTGGCCGCTTCTGCTCCCCACCGCCGGTCTGGTTGTGGTTCAGATCGCGCTCGGGGTCCTCACCCTCAGGCTCGGACTCGCAGCCCCGTTGGTGACCGTCGCCCATCAGCTGGTGGCCAGCCTTCTGGTCGCGCTTCTCGCCGCCCTCACCTGTCGACGTCCGCACCCCGCCGATCTCGCTGCCGCTGCAGACCCTGATTCACCTTCTCTGGAGCCTTGCCAT
>JBGKDM010000230.1:0-4966 GCA_042954165.1 Synechococcus sp. | reverse complement strand
AGCCGAGGCGTTGCGGTGGAAGGCTCCGTGCTGTTCAGATTTGCCGTGACCATGACCCAATCCCGCGCTGATTGAACTCTACGGAGATCTTCAGACGAGCGGACTGCTGCCGTGGGCTCCCGCCAGGCGCGGCAGCCACTCCACCAGTCCAGGCACAGCGATGAGCAAGGCCAGAACAGCGACCTGCAGTCCGACGAAGGGCAGGGCGCCGCGATAGATGTCGCGTGTTCTCACCTCCTCGTTCGCCACACCGCGCAGATAGAAGAGTGCGAATCCGAAGGGTGGCGTCAGAAAAGAGGTCTGCAGGTTGGCTCCGATCAGAACCCCGAACCAGACGATGGCCTCCGGACCGAGCAGCTGGCGGGCTGCAGGCAGGAGCAGGGGAATGGCGATGAAGGCGATTTCAAAGAAATCGATGAAGAAGCCCAGAAGAAAGATGATCAGCATGCTGAACACCAGAAAGCCCACCCGTCCCCCCGGGAGGTTGAGCAGCAGCTCCGAGATCAGCTGATCGCCGCCGACGCCTCGGAACACAAGGCTGAAGGCGGTTGAGCCCATCAGGATCGCCATCACCATGGCCGTGGTGCGCATGGTGCTTTCGCACACATCGGAGAGTTGCTGACGGCTGAATCCACCGTTCAGGGCGGCGAGCAGCATGGCGCCGACGCCGCCGATCACGCCGGCTTCGGTGGGGGTGGCAATCCCGAAGAAGATGCTGCCGAGAACGGCAACGATCAGGCTGAGCGGTGGCAGCACCGACTCCAGCAGCTGCAGTGTGCTGCGCATTCCGTTGGCCTCCGCCGGCAACTGCGGCGCCAGGTGCGGCTTGAGTGCTGCGATCACCAGCACATAGGCGGCGAACACCGCAGCCATCAGCAGGCCGGGGATCAGGGCTCCGATGAACAGATCCCCCACGGAGATTCCCAGCTGATCCCCCAGCACCACCAGCACGATGCTGGGCGGAATGATCTGTCCCAGGGTTCCTGAGGCCACGATCACCCCTGTGGCCAGACTTTTGTCGTAACCGGCCCTGAGCATGGCCGGCAGGGAGATCAGGCCCATGGTGGTGACGGTGGCCGCCACCACGCCGGTGGTCGCAGCCAACAGGGAACCCACCAGAACGACCGCCAGGGCCAGGCCGCCCCGCAGCCGCCCCAGCAGGCGCCCCATGGTGTCGAGCAGGCGTTCCGCGATGCCGGAGCTTTCCAGCATCGCCCCCATGAAGACGAAGGCAGGGATGGCCAGCAGTGTGAAGTTGGCCATGATTCCCAGGATCCGCTGGGGCAGAGCCGTCACGAACTGGGGTTCGATTTCTCCGCTGAGCATGCCGAGCAGCGCGAAGATCACGCCGATCCCTCCCAGACAGAAGGCCACGGGAAAGCCGCTGAGCAGTGCCGCCACCAGGGCCAGGAACATCCCCGGAGCCAGGACGGCTGTGGGGTCGATGCTGACCACCCAACCGAGGGCCTCGATCTCGATCACAGCGTGGGCCCTCCGTGGTGTTCACGGTTGTTGGCCGATGGATCAGCCTCACCGTTTTCAAGGGCGGTGCGCAGCCGTAACACTTCGGCGACCCCCTGCAGCCCGAGCAGCAGGAACCCAAGCGGAATCAGCGATTTCACCCAGGTTCGAGGCAATCCTCCTGGATCGGGGGAGAGCTCCCCGATGCTCCAGGCGCGCAGGGCGGGGTCGATTGAAATGGCCATGACCCCGAAGGCGAACGGCAGCAGCAACAGCACGAGGCTGTTCAGCTCCACACGTCGCCGACGTCGGGGTGACCAGCGGCTCTGCAACACATCCACCCGCACGTGCCCACCGTTCTGGAGGGTCCAGCCCATCCCGAGCAGAAAGATCAGATCGAACAGATACCACTGCGCTTCGATCAGGCCATTGGAGCTCAGATTGATGCCCAGCCCCGAGCCGAGATAACGACCGATCACGTTCCAGATTCCGATCGCCAGCATCAGCAGCACAGCCCAGCGGGCCAACCAGGCCGCTGCGGCGTTGAGGCGATCGATCAGATGAACGAGGGACACCGAAGACCGTGTCATTCCGTGACCCCCGCGGCGCGGGCACTGAACTGGGCCAGGGGCAATTCATTGATGCGGTTCCAGTTCTGCGTCGCGTCGCGGAACTGTCGCCAGCGTTCGAGCAGATCCCGGAAGCTGGCATCCTGTGCGGCCAGATCGGCAAACATGGCGCGGGTGGCCTCAGCCGCCGCCTCAAGAATCTCGTTGCTGTAGGCCTCGAGTCTGATGCCCTGTCGCTGCAGCTTGAGCAGGGCCTGGCTGTTGCGCTGTTCGTATTTGCTGTGCATGCTCAGATTCGATTCGTAGCAGGCGGTGCTGAACATCTCCTGGTACTCCCTCGGCAGCTGCGACCAGGCTTTGCGGTTGACCAGGGCCATCAGCGTCGGCCCTGGTTCCCACCAGCCTGGGTAGTAGTAGTAAGGCGCTGCCTTCGGCAGGCCCAGCTTGTCGTCGTCGTAGGGCCCTGTGAACTCAGCCGCATCGATGGCTCCCCGTTCGAGCGCCAGGTAAATCTCTCCACCGGGCAGAACCTGCACATTGACGCCGAGGCTGGCCATCACCTTTCCCCCCAGCCCGGGGATGCGCATTTTCAGTCCCTTGAGGGACGCCAGTCCTTCGATCGGACGTTTGAACCATCCCCCCATCTGGGCACCGGTGTTGCCCGCAGGAAAGCTGGTCGTTCCGAAATCAGCGAACAGCTCGTCCATCGCTTCCTGACCGCCTCCGTAGTACAGCCAGGCGTTCTGCTGAAGGGCAGTGAGGCCGAAGGGCACTGCCGTTCCGAACGCAAAGGCCGGGTTCTTGCCCACGTAGTAGTAACTGGCGGTGTGGCCACATTCCACCGAGCCCGCCTGCACTGCATCCAGCACCTCCAGCCCCGGCACGATTTCGCCTGCGGCAAAGGGCTCGATCTTGAAGGCACCACCCGTCATGGCGGCGACCCGCTCGCAGATGGTGGTGGCACCGCCGTAGATCGTGTCGAGGGACACCGGCCAGCTGGTCGCCATGCGCCAGCGCACCTGAGGGAGCCCACCGCTGCGACTGGTTTCGGCACGACGGATCGTGCAGGCGCTGAGGGCTCCGGCTCCAGCAGCAGCGGCGATCGCTTGTCCACTGCTCCGGAGCAGCTGCCGACGTTGCATGGCGTGCTCCTGGATAGGTCGCCGGGAAGGCGACGTGGCTTGCTGGCACCTTATCGATGCTGCACAGCAGCACTTTGTCTTTGTGGCAAAACAAAGCCCTCCGCTGTGCGAAGGGCGCAACCGTTGTTGATCCTGGGGCTGGTGTGTGAGCGTGGCGTCGTTGCACCACGATCAGCTTTCAACCTGCACAGACACGGTGGTGCGGTTGTCGGCTTTGACGGCATGGATTGCAAGGATGCCGTCGCGGTAGGTGGCCCGCAGTTGATCCCGATCCAGCGGTTGGGCGAAGCGGAAGCTGCGGCTCCAGGTGCCGGGACGGAACTCACTGAGGAGCTGTTGGGTGGGGTTGGTGGCTGCTGCTGGGTCGGCGGCGCTGGTGTCGGCAGCGTCCGGCTTGGCAGGGCGTCGTTCAGCACTGATCACCAGGGTGCGATCGGTGGCCTTCACGTCAATCGAGTCGCGATCGACGCCCGGCAGTTCGAGACGAACGGTGTAACCGTTGGCATCCTCAAGAACTTCCGCAGCAGGCACCCGTTCAGCCTGAGCCACCTGTTGCTCGAGGCGGTCGAAAAGATCGAAGGGAGATTGGCGAAGCGTGATCATGGATGGTTCTCCAAAGGGTGGAAACAAACGGGGTGTTCGTGTCACCCGCAACGCCAATCTGTGCTGTCTTGATTGATCTGAGGAGGGGGGACAACCGTCCTTTTCGGTTCGGTCTTAACGGCTGAGTTCGGTTCCTACGACTGCATTGGTGTGTCAACCGAAAAAGATGTCTCACTCAGAGTTGGCTGTATCAATCCACCACCAGCTGGAGAAGCTGGCGGCTTGGCCACAACGGCAACCTTGTTCATCCCATAGGCTCCAGATGCGGGCATTGTTGATCACAAACTGGCGACCGTCGCGATCAATGCGAATGCCGCTGTAGCCGCGATAAGCATCGCGTTGCCGTGCGCGATCGAGGGCGTTGGCCCGCTCCTTGCGCTCTTGCTCCGGCGCGGTGAGTCGGGAGGGCATGCCCACCATCTGTGCCCAGGGGCGGCACCAGAGCTGGAGGGCCGCGGCGTTGGCATACACCAGTCGGGGATCGGGGTGGCCGTGATGGGCCAGGACGGGGCTGGAGAAGGCAAACAGCTCCTGCGCGGCGCTCGCTGCGGCCAGCCAACCTGATTGCTCACCCGCCAGGAGGGAACGCCCGAAGGCTCTTCGGTGGGATGTCTGAATGATCCCTGCCCACCGGCGTGCCTCAGGAGTGAGCCAGGGAGCGTTGGCTTCAGCCACCGCCAGCGGTCATGGCGGCCAGCATGGCCTGCTGACCCAGGGTCTGGCCCTGGTCGCGGAGATGCTGGAGGAATTGCTGCTTGGCGTCGGGGAAGCGCGGCTCTTCAGCCAGGGGCAGCTCACCGGCGGCATCCAGGCCTGTGTCTCCTTCCATCGCTGGGGTGATCACCACCAGGTCGCTATCGAGGCTGGCGTCGTAACGCCACCACAGGCTGGGGTCGAGCACTGCGGGGTGGGGCGGCGTGGGTTGGTCCTGTTCGTCGGGTGCGTGGTTGCTCGCCTTGGCTGATGCGGCGGGTTCTTTCTCCTCGGCCGCGGCCTCGGCGCGGGCCTCAAGCGACCTGCGGCGGTAGTCCGCGAGGTCATCCAGCAGCTTGGCGCGGGTGCGTCCCCGCAGCTGAAACAGCACGAACGGGTCTTCACTGAAGCGCTCTCCCATGAGGAAGTACACCGCGCTGATGTGTTTGCAGGGGTTGGCTTTGTCGGGGCAGCTGCACTCGCTGCGCACCTCCTGCA
>JBGKDM010000229.1:0-3868 GCA_042954165.1 Synechococcus sp. | reverse complement strand
GCACAGGCGGAGTCGATCGCCGCCGCCCTCGGCCCCGGCGTGATCGTGGAGTTCGGGGCGGGAAGTGCCCGCAAGGTGGGCCCCTTGCTGGAGGCCCTGCAGCCGGCGGCCTACGTGGCCCTCGACATCAGCCGGGAGCATCTGCAGCAGGCCACCCGGAGCCTGCAGGGCCTGCATCCCTCGGTGCCGATGCTGGGCATCTGCTGTGATCACAGCCAGCTGCAGACCCTGCCCGCGCATGCCCTGCTGACCGGCCACAACCGTCTTGGCTTCTTCCCCGGCAGCTCGCTGGGGAACTTCAGCCGCCGTGAGGCCGTCACCCTGCTGCAGCGCTTCCGCGCCCTCCTGGAGGGCGGCCCCCTGCTGCTGGGTTTGGACCATCCCAAGCCGGCCGCGGAACTGGAGGCCGCCTACGACGACGCCGCGGGCATCTCAGCCGCCTTCGCCACCAACCTGCTGTGTCGGTTGAACCGCGACCTGAAGGCAGACTTCAGGCCCGAACAGTTCCGCTACAGAGCACGGTGGCAACCCGACCACAGCCGGGTGGAGATGGCCCTTGTGAGTCAGCAGGCCCAGACCATCACAATCGCGGGGCGGACCTGGCCGTTCGAGGCGGATGAGGCACTGGTGACGGAGTACAGCCTCAAGTACAGCCCCGCCATGGCCGCAGAGCTCGCAGCGGCGGCGGGCTGGCGCCTGACGCAGCGCTGGCATGACATCGATGACAGCCTCTCCCTGCTGTTGCTGAAGCCGGCAGACTGACCACAGAGACAGCACCGCGATGGGACTTGAAGAACGACGCCAGACGATCAAGGCGCAGCGCGAACTGCTGATCAGTGAGCTGGAAACCGTCTACATGGCCGCCTTCGAGCGCATCGGCCAGCTGGACCTCGGCGAAGGGGCCGTGGCACGGCTGACCCAGCTGATGCTCCGCTCCCGTGAAGCGGCGATCACCCCCCTGCAGGACGAGATCGAAAAACCGGTGCTCACGACCCCCGGCGACGCGTGAGCAGTTGGCTCGAAGATCTGGAACGCAGCCTGGAGGAGCGCCTGGATGCCTTCCTCCGGGCCAATCCAGACCAGAGTGTTCTGCTGGAGGAGCAGCATCTCAAAGACCGCCAGCGCACGCTGCTGCAGCGCAGGCACGAGGTGCAAGCCGACGCCAAAGAGCTGCGACGGCAGCTGATCGAGCTGGCGTCGGACGTGCGGGACTGGACGGGCCGCAGCGACAAAGCCCGGCAAGCAGGGGCCGCGGAGCTGGCGGATCGCGCGCACCAGCATGTGCAGACCCTGATGGATCAGGGGCGTCAGCGCTGGCAGGAGCTCGACAGCCTCGGGGAGCGGTTCCGAACCATCGAACAGGAGCTCAGCCAGCTGGCGAACGACAGCAAAAAGCCCAGCCGCGGTCGATCACTCGACGACGACTGGGCCCTGTTCGAAGCCGAACAGGAACTCGAAGACCTGAGGCGCCAAAGCGGCCTCAGCTGAAGGCGATCAGGCCTTGGGCGCGGGGGGCTCGAGGCTGACGTTCTCGGGGGGAGGCGTGGGATCGGGGTCGGCGATCAGCATGTGCTGAAGCACGATCTCCGGCCGCTCGCTGTCGCGCCAGCGAATCCGATAGGCCGGCATCTTGGTGCCCCGGCTGGTGGTCTGCTCCACCGGCTCCATCACCCAACCCCGGCGCGAGCGCCCCTGGGGATTGCGCTTGACCACCGCATCGGCGTGCTTGAAGCGGAAACCTACGCGCTCACCACTCATGGAAAGAGGACCCTGCCACTACACCTAATTATCCATGTTGAGGGGATCAGGGCTCGGTACGGCTCTCCGGCCTCAGCAGGGGGAAGGCGATCACGTCCCGGATCGAAGGACTGTCGGTGAGCAGCATCACCAGCCGATCAATCCCGATTCCGAGGCCACCGGTGGGGGGCATGCCCACCTCCAGGGCGTTGACGAAGTCCTCGTCCAGCCCCTGAGCCTCCAGATCGCCGGCGGCTTTGCGGGCCTGCTGGGCCTCAAGGCGCTGACGCTGATCGACCGGGTCAATCAGCTCGCTGAAGGCATTGGCGTGCTCACGGCCCACGATGAACAGCTCGAACCGTTCCACCAGGCCAGGCTTGCTGCGGTGCGGGCGGGCCAGCGGTGAAATCTCCACGGGGTAGTCCGTGACGAAGGTGGGCTGGATCAGGGTTGATTCAACGGCCTGTTCGAAGGCTTCATTGAGCAGACGCCCGACGGAATCGGCCAGCTCAGGGGCATGCAGCCCCTTGGACGCCATGGCGGCGGCGGCCTCCTCCCGGCTGCTGAAGCTGCTGAAATCCAACCCGGTGGCGTCCTGCACCAGCTCGTGCATCGTGGCGCGGCGCCAAGGGGGCGCCAGATCGATCGCCGTGCCCTGGTAGCTGATCGTGGTGCTGCCGCACACCTCAAGGCAGACGGCACTGACCATCTGCTCGGTGAGCTCCATCATGCCGATGTAATCGCTGTAGGCCTGATAGATCTCAACCGAGGTGAACTCAGGGTTGTGTCGGGTGCTGACGCCCTCATTGCGGAAGATCCTGCCGAGCTCATACACCCGTTCAAAGCCACCGACCACCAGCCGCTTCAGATGCAGCTCCGTGGCGATTCGCAGTGTCAGTGGCAGATCAAGAGCGTTGTGATGGGTCTCGAACGGCCGCGCATCGGCACCCCCGGGCTCGCTCTGCAGCACAGGCGTTTCGATCTCGAGAAAGTCCCGTTCATCCAGCCAGCGGCGGATGCCGCTGACGAGCCGCGCACGACGCCGGAACGTCTCACGGGTGTCGGGGGACACGATCAGGTCGAGGTAGCGCTGCCGGTAGCGCTTCTCCACATCCGCCAGCCCATGCCATTTGTCGGGCAGGGGCTGCAGCGACTTACTGAGCATGCGCCAGTCACTCACCTTGACGGACAGCTCGCCCCGGTCCGTGCGCCGCAGGATGCCGGTGACCCCGAGCCAGTCGCCGCCATCGACGAGGGAGGTGATCTGTTTGAACCAACCCTCCTGCCGGGCTTCAAGCCCCGCCTTTTCCAGGAAGAGCTGAATGGTGCCGGTTTCGTCCGCCAGGGTGAAGAAGGCCAGCTTGCCCATCACACGGCGGGTCATCACCCGGCCGGCCACCGACACCGTGACCTCCCTCTCCTCACCATTCGGCAGATCGGCATGCTCGGCCTGCAGCGAGGCCATGCGATGGCTGGGCTGGAACCCGAGGGCGTAGGGACCCTGGTTCAGCTCTTCGAGGGTCCTCGCCTTCTCCAGGCGGGTGTCGCGCAGCTCGGACACAACATTCCAGTCAGTCGGGCGCCATCCTGCCCGAGCACAGGTCCCGGCCTCAGCCGATCAGGCGTTGGCTGCCGCCTGGGGCAGATCACCCATGCGCTGGGAGGCATAGCCGATGCCACGCACTGTGAGGATCAGCTCCGGATTGCGGGGATCGGGCTCGAGCTTGCCGCGCAGACGGGCCACATAAACATCGACCACCCGCAGATCGGCGGCACGACGAGGGGGATAGCCCCAGAGCTGCTCCAGGATCTCCGCACGGGGCACGACCCGGCCGGGCTCACGGAAAAGGAGCTCAAGCAGGCTGAATTCGGTGTAGGTGAGTGCAATCCGGTCCGTGCCACGGGTGACCTGGCGGCGGTTCGTGTCCACCATCAGATCTCCGACGCGCATCACACCCTGTCCGGCGGGAATCTCACGGGGTTCGGCGGTGGCCGATCCACGGCCGACGCGTCGCAGGATGGACGCGATCCTGGCCTCCAGCTCCTTGGGGCTGAAGGGCTTCGGCAGATAGTCGTCAGCACCGAGGTCCAGACCGGCAACCCGCTCGGAAATCGCCTCAAGCGCTGACAG